>NZ_JAPVZM010000004.1:0-129149 GCF_041432335.1 Streptococcus sp. 20925_1_24
CTTGCTGAAGCTGATGCGCTGGTTGATGCTGAAGCCGATGCACTTGTACTTGCTGAAGCTGACGCGCTAGTGCTTGCTGAGGCCGACGCACTTGTTGACGCTGAGACTGACGCGCTAGTGCTTGCTGAGGCCGATGCACTTGTTGATGCTGACTCAGAAGCTGATGTGCTTGCTGAAGCCGACGCGCTTGTACTTGCTGAAGCTGACGCACTTGTCGATGCTGAAACTGATGCGCTGGTTGATGCCGAAGCCGATGCGCTGGTTGATGCCGAAGCCGACGCGCTTGTACTTGCCGAGGCTGATGCACTTGTGCTTGCTGAAGCTGATTCTGATTTATATACTTTGTCAGAAACTGTTTTATCTTGGTTATAAACAGTTGGTGCATACGGTTGTCTACCAGACGCTACTTTAGCATTATCCTTATAGTAGACCGTTGCAACACCATCAGGAGCCACTTCAATACTTGAAATACGATCGCGACCGTTTGGAATCACATTATCATGAGCTTTTCTAATTTCTTCTTTAACTTTTTCTTTATCAGCATCCGTTAAAGCATTCTTATTCTTCACTTCAGTAACAGCGATTGCCGGTTTCTTGAATAAGTTTTCCAATTTATCCTGCTGGACTCCAAAGTTCTCAGAAGTCTTATTCCCACTTGGATCAGTCGCCTCAACCTGACGATTCCATTTATTAGAATCTTTATAAGTAAGATTACTATTTGCAGTAGCTGTCACAGTAATAGTCGTACGATCATCACTAGTCGTTGTAGTAATATTTGAAATATTACCACTACCCCATTCACTTCTACCTTCAAAGAAATCTGTTAAGTCCTTACCATTCCCTTGCATTTTCAATGAAGCAAGTTTACCACTATTATCTTTACCAGTAAAGGTTACCTCAATCTTATCTCCTGCATAGAATTTATAAAGCCCTGCGCTATTTTTTTCCGGTACTTTTCCATTAACCTTAATAGTGTAAGTAACAGTTGGTGCTACATTTTCTTTAGTAATACTCGTAGAAGTTAGGTCAGAAGTAAGAGTCTCTGTGCCTCCAGCAGGAGTCGTTACAACTTTCTCTTGTTTAACCGTTACATCGCCTGTAGGCAACAAGCCATTATTGGTATCAGTAATCCGTTTTAAATCAGACGGTCCAAATGTCACACTTGTCCCAGTAGATGTTTTAGTAAAGGTTTCGGTACCAATGGTTAAAGTGACTGTTGCTCCTGGTATTACATCTGTAACTGTAATACTACGATTCGGCAGACCTCCTTGTAGCTTCACTTGATCATCCGCGATTTTTGGTGGGTTTGGTCTAACTTTGATGGTTACAGGGACGATTGCATGACTATTATCCGCAGTTTGAGCTCCTTTTGGCAAGGTAACTTTAACATTATGAGTATAAACACCTGGATTAGCAACACTTGGAGTTGTTACCCAAGCATAAGTGGTTGTAGTAGCTGGCTCTGGACCACTAGGCATCGGAACCGAAGCAGAGTCTTTTATTGCGTTGCCTGGGTTATCAATAATACCCTCCAAAGAATCTGTTTTCCCGACTGTTGTCTCATAAACTTTCTTAGCTACCGGATCAACTACTGTGTACTCAAAAGTTGTCTCGCTCTTCAAAGCACGAGCAGGATCCGACTCAGCTCCAAAGCGACCTGTTGGATAGACGGCCGTCACAGTATAAGTCGTCTTGTGACTTACAGGATCCGGCCACTTTGATTCCTCCTTGGTTGTATACCATACTTCACCAAATTTTTCTTTTCCAACAGCGGTTACCTTTTCTTCACCTGTACCATTTAAACGATACTTATAGAACCATTTAACATCACTGTTGGCCTTCAAATCATTTAGATTTGTATATCCCTCTATATCTCTACCATACGGATTAGCCCAACCTCCGTCGACTCTACTGAGATTAGCTCCTTTCGTTCCTTTAAACGCAAAGAACTTGCCTGTGACTCCGTTCGCGGTTTTTGCCTCAATCTTTGGATAGACATGATAATTAACCGTTACATCATCAAACGAACCATCCGAATATGTGACACGTGCAACAGCACTCTTTGTTCCAGCAGTCGAATTATCAATAGCAGTCTTCCAGGTAACCGTTGCATCTGCTGGTAAAGCTTTTCCACCTTTAAGTTGAACAAAATTAGCTGCATTATTCAAATCGTTAGCTCTTTCACCAACATAAGTATAAAGCGTATCCACTTTAGCAACCGCAGTATACTTCTCAGTTTGATCCTTGACAACAAACTTAACATAACCTTCGTTATTATCAGTTTTATTTGATGTATTCTGGTTATCTGTAGCTACAAGTTTACGTTCAGTATATTGTCCACTTCTCAAACCTTTATCCAGAGTACCTGTCAAGGTAATCGTGGCATTAGCTTGGTTTGTCGTAGAATTGATGGTATTAGAGCGTGTTACCCCTGTAAAACCACCATAGTTAGTAGCAGTTCCATTACCAGCGCCATCCTCGCTTCCATTAACTTTAGTAAGCTTCAATGAATTGATGTTTCCTGAATCATCCGTAGCTTTTAGGGTAATATTGACCGGCTCACTACGATAAAGATAAATTTCTTTTGTTGCCTGATTGTCATAAAGAATGACTAACTTAGGACGTTCATTAACTGTTACTGACGGTAGAATTGGATTACTACGTGTGGTATCTTTGTAAATAATCGTCGCTGTTCCATCTGGCTGAACTTCAATATCATCGATACGATGAGTTGCCTTGTCATTTTTGGCATAGATAGCAACTTTAACAGCATTTTTCTCATCAGGTGTTAGATTATTCTTATCCACAACAGGCGTGAAGTCAGGATTTTTTATAGCGAATTCTGGTTCATACTTATAACGTTCGTTCAAGGCACGTTGCTTGATAAAGAAATTCCCTTTATTCAAATCACCAGCTTGCGTATAGTTTCCAGCCTTATCTGTTGCAACAGCATTTCTACGCCAATGATTCCCTGTAGCAAAGGGTAAATCATCTTTTAGGTGACCCGTAGCAGTAATATGAGCAGGACTAGATGTAGTCGCAACGATTTCGCCATTCGGATCTGAAAGAGAAGTAGCCGAACCTGTACCATATCTAGCGTCTCCAAATATATTTCTAGCCATCTCTTCAGCAGGTCTGAAATTATCTGATTCTGGAACAAGTTTAAATTCTCTCAATTTGCCCTTATTATCGGTCGCAGTCATATTGACTGTGAAATCATCACCCGCATAGATGTAGTAATAATTGTTACCATCGCTACCTTTTTCTGGAGCAACAGTCTTTCCACCATCACGTGTAACCGATACAGAAACGTCAGGAATTTCTTTTTCTTTTTCTAAGGTTGCATCGATTGTACTTGTAGAACCATCACGATAAGTAACCGTTATTGTACCATCTGTTGCAACATCAATTTTAGATTTAGTACCGGGATAAGATAATGTAATACTTCCATCTGCATTTGTAATCACTTGACCTTTTGATACATCTGGAGCAATATCCCCATTTTTTTGCAAATCTGTTGAATTATGTGAATTTTTAATAAATTTATTATAAACTTCCTTCACTTCATCAGGTGTTAAATGGTTCAAATCGGAAACTTGAACAATATCGCCACTTTGAATATCATGGCGTTCATTAAAACCTTTGATATAGTAACCAATATTTTCAGCAGCTTGCTTTTTGGCAACATCCTCTGTAGCGAAGCGGTAAATATAAGTTTTTCCAACTTCTGCAGACGCGTTATTCCCACCAATTATCCCTCTTAATGTAGTATTAACTTGTTTAGCTCCTAATCCCTCATCATTTCGAGGTCCTAAGTACTCTATACCTGGGATAACATTCCTATTCTCTATATTAAACTTCTTGATGGGCATTTTCCCATCCCAAATTGCAGATATCGTATCATTAATAGTATCTCCATTAAAGACTTCTTTGTATATGTCCGCTATCTGAAATCGAAGTTTTGACCCTTGACTAGTACTAGTAACTTGCTGTCTATATCCTGTTGAAAAACTGATCGGTTGTACAGTTGATGCGTTCCCTGGAGTGTCTTGATACACTGGAGCAGAACTTGTCTGAACCTGCATATTTGCTGTAGCTGTTGAGACGTTTTTATCGTATTTAACCTTTACGACAATAGTTCCATCCAATTGTCTTTCAGCACCATGCCTATAACTATAAACAATTTCAGACCCTCTAGCATAAGTCTTATCCATGTTATTTCCGTTATAAGTAGCACTTTGAACATGGCCTCCTTTACCAACATCGATTTTAACACCAATATGTGATAATGGTGTTCTAGAATCCACTGACATTGTATATGTAGCAATACCAGTATTTCTATCGAAATCAATCCGAGGTTGACTAACAGTTATTCGTCCATCTGACTGTGCTTCTCTCCAGCTTGCTCTAAACGAACTGCCACGAAACATTGGTTTGCCATTCCGTATATCACGCGCACCTGAATTGACTCTCAACACAGTATTAGCAATCGAATTACGAGCAGAGGTCGCTAGTTTTACAGTTTCTGTCAAATCTGCCTTAGGATTAGCAAGGGCTGCCTCGATAGCAGTCACCGCAGCGTTCACTTTCGCTATAGCTGCATCACTATTAGGTAGACCGACCGCTTTTGCTAGGTACTCACCCATTTCAGCTGAAAGTTTCGTAAGTTTCTTACGATTTTCATCCTGTTGTTTAGCTGAAACTTCCGATGTTGCTATGGCACCAGCAGTCACTCCTGCCAAACTACTTATTTCTGCATTCGTATCATCCAAACCTTTTTCCAATTTAGCTGATGCCAATACAGGAGCACCTAGCTTAGAGGTAGATAACCCTTCTTTAGCCAACTGACTCTCTTTTGACACAGAGTCTGCTTCTTCAGAAGTCTCAGAAGCAGTAGTAGAACGTTCACTATTGACTGAAGCCACCATCGACTGACTAGCGCTTACAGAGGTACTTGCTGAGGCACTAGCAGAAGTTGATGCGCTTTCTGAAGCACTTGTTGACATACTAGCAGAAGAACTAACACTAGCTGATAGACTAGTGGAAACTGATTCTGAACTAGATACACTCCCACTTACTGAATGAGACTGACTTGCCGAATTTTCAGCATCTACTTTTGCAGTTGTGCCAAGAACAACTGTATCATGCGTTGCTAGAGCATCTGAACTATCTAACGTTTTTTCAAGAGCTACCGCTTCGTTTGCAAAAACTTTTGTCTGAGTAGCAACAGCCCCACCTAATACGGCACCTGTTGCTGCAATACCTCTTATAATATCAAGACCTGTAATGGCTTGATTTGTTTGGTCTTCTACTACTTCGGTCATCACTTGAGTAGTATCTACACCACCACGCAAAACCTTGAACAAGCCAAAAAGAGAGGTTGAGGCTCTCAACCAATGCTTACCGGATTTAATCAATTTATACCGAGTCACACGATCAGTTTCGCGATATTGACCCTTTTGACGTCTGAAAAACATTTATTTTTTCCTCCAAAAAGTGCTACAGTAGTTAGCTTAATGCAATCGGTTCCTATTATACACAAATCGTTATATTAAGTCAACTTATTTTGTAGTGTATTTTGCTAAAAAAAAAAAAGCATTTTCTGCTTGATTTTTCATGGAGGTTCCATTGACAACTACAGTTAATATACTATCAAACCGAATCCCTCATTGACTGGGCTATAAAAAAGAGAAATCCATTATTTTTGCCGACGAATGCGTGATGCTTATCTAAAATCAAAAAGAGCATCATTTTTCTTCGCATAGACATATATATTGTATGTTATTCAAGGAACCCTTCGCTACTTTCATTAAAATTAAGAGATAGTAAATTTCAAAATATATAGTTTAACTAGGATATTTTTCGAGCAGGCTGGCAAGAAAAAAGGTTTACTTTGATTTTAATTGACTATTAGAAAGTCAAGTAGCTAGACTCACTAACCCTTACAAAAAATTCCACAATGCCATAACATTCGCAGGATTTTCTTAATAAGAAATTTAGATAAAGCACTAATAGTAGTTACTGATTCAAGACCAAGACATCAAACTTGGCAAGTCAACTTGCAAGTCGCCACAAGGAAAAAGCCCAAGAATTGATAGCATTCCTGGACTTTTCTTATTAATGGCGTGTAGATAAAATTACACAGCGCTTACCCATCTACACAAAGTTAGTAAAGCAGGTCGCTAGACAGCTTTCTAATCGTTACGACGGAAAGTTTTACGAAGCGATATCATTCGCGGACTCTGCCTAGCGAAGCATTTAGGTAAACCGGTTGTTAAATTACGACACTGAGTTACATTTTTTCTTCCAACTCTACATCTGGATACTTATCTGCAAACCAGCGGAGGGCAAAGTCATTCTCAAAGAGGAAGACTGGTTGGTCGAAACGGTCTTTGGCTAAGATATTTCGGCTTGATGACATCCGTTCATCCAAGTCCTCAGGCTTGATCCAACGAACAGTCTTTTTACCCATTGGGCTCATGACCACTTCCGCATTGTACTCGCCTTCCATACGGTGTTTAAAGACTTCAAACTGAAGTTGACCTACAGCACCCAGCATATACTCACCTGTTTGGTAATTCTTATAAAGCTGAATGGCTCCTTCTTGAACCAATTGCTCGATTCCCTTGTGGAAGGATTTTTGCTTCATGACATTCTTAGCAGAAACTTTCATGAAAATTTCAGGTGTGAAGGTTGGCAGTGGTTCAAATTCAAACTTGTTTTTTCCAACTGTCAAGGTATCCCCAACCTGATAAGTACCTGTATCGTAAACCCCGATAATATCACCTGCTACAGCATTGGTCACATTCTCACGACTTTCCGCCATAAACTGAGTCACATTCGACAGTTTAGCCCCCTTACCAGTACGAGGCAGATTGACACTCATGCCACGCTCAAATTCACCTGACACGATACGGACAAAGGCAATACGGTCACGGTGGCGAGGGTCCATGTTGGCTTGGATTTTAAAGACAAATCCTGAGAAATCCTTGTCATAAGGATCCACAATTTCGCCATCTGTTTTCTTATGCCCATGTGGTTCAGGAGCAAACTTAAGGAAGGTCTCAAGGAAGGTCTGCACCCCAAAGTTAGTGAGGGCTGAACCGAAGAAGACAGGCGTCAATTCTCCAGCAAGGATTGCTTCCTCTGAGAACTCATTCCCAGCTTCATTTAAAAGTTCAATATCATCCTTGACTTGCTCATAGAAAGGATTGCTGCCAAAAAGCTTGTCTCCATCTTCTAGACTGGCAAAACGCTCATCCCCCTTGTAAAGTTCCAAGCGTTGGTTATAGAGGTCATACAAGCCTTCAAAGGCTTTCCCCATCCCGATTGGCCAGTTCATCGGATAGCTCGCAATGCCCAAAACTTCTTCCAATTCTTGCAAGAGGTCCAGCGGCTCACGACCATCACGGTCTAGCTTGTTCATAAAGGTAAAGACTGGAATGCCACGGTGCTTCACAACCTCAAACAATTTCTTGGTTTGAGCCTCGATCCCCTTGGCAGAGTCCACGACCATGACCGCAGCATCCACCGCCATCAAGGTACGATAGGTATCTTCTGAAAAGTCCTCATGCCCTGGTGTATCTAGGATATTCACGCGCTTACCATCGTAGTCAAACTGCATAACAGATGAAGTAACGGAAATCCCACGTTGCTTCTCGATATCCATCCAGTCAGACTTGGCAAAAGTCCCTGTTTTCTTTCCTTTTACGGTACCAGCCTCACGAATTTCGCCCCCAAAGTAGAGCAACTGCTCGGTGATGGTTGTTTTCCCCGCGTCAGGGTGGGAGATGATGGCAAAGGTACGACGTTTCTTAATTTCTTCTTGAATATTCATAAGTTCTCTTTCTTTGATTCTCTATTTTTCTTGTTTCAATAGCTAAGAATGATTTCTACATTGGATTTTACCATTCCTTTCAACACTCCATTATATCGGATTTTGCCATTTTTTTCAATTTCTATTTCTTTTCAGCTCCCCCTCCCTTATTTATAGGAAAATATGGTAAAATAGAACAGACTAAAAATCATCATTTCACGAAAGGATGCAAGATGAAAATTACGCAAGAAGAGGTAACACACGTTGCCAATCTTTCAAAATTAAGATTCTCTGAAGAAGAAACTGCTGCCTTTGCGACAACCTTGTCTAAAATTGTTGACATGGTTGAATTGCTGGGCGAAGTTGACACAACCGGTGTCGCACCTACTACAACTATGGCTGACCGCAAGACCGTACTCCGCCCTGATGTGGCCGAAGAAGGAACAGACCGTGATCGCTTGTTTAAAAACGTACCTGAAAAAGACAACTACTATATCAAGGTACCAGCTATCCTAGACGATGGAGGAGATGCCTAATGACTTTCAACAATAAAACCATTGAAGACTTGCACAATCTCCTTGTTTCTAAGGAAATTTCTGCAACAGAATTAACCCAAGCAACACTTGAAGATATCAAGTCTCGCGAGACAGCTATCAACGCTTTCGTCACCATCGCTGAAGACCAGGCTCTTGCTCAAGCTAAAGCCATTGATGAAGCTGGAATCGATGCTGACAATGTCCTTTCAGGAATTCCACTTGCTGTTAAGGATAACATCTCTACAGACGGCATTCTCACAACTGCTGCCTCAAAAATGCTCTACAACTACGAGCCTATCTTTGATGCGACTGCGGTTGCCAATGCAAAAGCCAAGGGTATGATTGTCGTCGGAAAAACCAACATGGACGAATTTGCCATGGGTGGTTCAGGTGAGACTTCACACTATGGTGCCACTAAAAATGCTTGGGACCACAGCAAGGTTCCTGGTGGATCATCAAGTGGTTCTGCCGCAGCCGTAGCCTCAGGCCAAGTCCGTTTGTCTCTTGGATCTGATACTGGTGGTTCTATCCGCCAACCTGCTGCCTTCAACGGGATTGTTGGTCTCAAACCAACCTACGGAACAGTTTCACGTTTCGGTCTCATTGCCTTTGGTAGCTCATTAGACCAGATTGGACCTTTTGCTCCGACTGTTAAGGAAAATGCTCTCTTGCTCAACGCTATTGCCAGCGAAGATACCAAAGACTCTACTTCTGCTCCTGTCCGAATTGCCGACTTTACTTCAAAAATCGGCCAAGACATCAAGGGTATGAAAATCGCTTTGCCTAAGGAATACCTTGGTGAAGGGATTGACCCAGAGGTTAAGGAAACCATTCTGAATGCTGCTAAGCACTTTGAAAAATTGGGTGCTATCGTTGAAGAAGTTAGCCTTCCTCACTCAAAATACGGTGTTGCCGTTTACTACATCATCGCTTCATCTGAAGCTTCATCAAACTTGCAACGTTTTGACGGTATCCGTTACGGCTACCGCGCAGAAGATGCGACTAATCTTGATGAAATCTACGTAAATAGCCGTAGCCAAGGTTTCGGTGAAGAAGTTAAACGTCGTATCATGCTTGGTACATTCAGCCTTTCATCAGGTTACTACGATGCCTACTACAAGAAAGCTGGACAGGTCCGTACCCTCATCATCCAAGATTTCGAAAAAGTCTTTGCGGATTATGACTTGATTTTGGGACCAACTGCTCCTAGTGTTGCCTATGACTTGGATTCACTCAACCATGACCCGGTTGCCATGTACTTGGCTGACCTCTTGACCATCCCAGTCAACTTAGCTGGTCTCCCAGGAATTTCGATTCCAGCTGGATTCTCTCAAGGTCTACCTGTCGGTCTGCAATTGATTGGTCCTAAGTACTCTGAGGAAACCATTTACCAAGTTGCTGCTGCCTTTGAAGCAACAACAGACTACCACAAACAACAACCCATGATTTTTGGAGGTGATAACTAATGAACTTTGAAACAGTCATTGGACTTGAAGTCCACGTAGAGCTCAACACCAATTCAAAAATCTTCTCACCTACTTCTGCCCACTTTGGAAATGACCAAAATGCCAACACCAACGTAATTGACTGGTCTTTCCCAGGAGTACTTCCGGTTCTCAATAAAGGTGTTGTCGATGCCGGTATCAAGGCTGCTCTTGCCCTCAATATGGACATTCACAAAAAGATGCACTTTGACCGCAAGAACTACTTCTACCCTGATAATCCTAAAGCCTACCAAATTTCTCAGTTTGATGAGCCAATCGGTTACAACGGCTGGATTGAAGTCGAGCTAGAAGACGGTACGACTAAGAAAATCGGTATCGAACGTGCCCACCTAGAAGAAGACGCTGGTAAAAACACCCACGGTACAGACGGCTACTCTTACGTTGACCTCAACCGCCAAGGGGTACCTTTGATTGAGATTGTATCTGAAGCCGATATGCGTTCGCCAGAGGAGGCCTATGCTTATCTGACAGCACTCAAGGAAGTTATCCAGTATGCTGACATTTCTGACGTTAAGATGGAAGAAGGTTCTATGCGTGTGGATGCCAACATCTCCCTTCGCCCTTATGGTCAAGAAAAATTCGGTACCAAGACTGAATTGAAGAACCTCAACTCCTTCTCAAACGTTCGCAAAGGTCTTGAATACGAAGTCCAACGCCAAGCTGAAATCCTTCGCTCAGGTGGTCAAATCCGCCAAGAAACACGCCGTTACGATGAGGCTAACAAGGCAACCATCCTCATGCGTGTCAAAGAAGGTGCTGCAGACTACCGTTACTTCCCAGAACCCGACCTACCACTCTTTGAAATCTCAGACGAGTGGATTGAGGAAATGCGTACTGAATTGCCAGAGTTTCCAAAAGAACGCCGTGCTCGCTACGTATCTCAACTTGGTCTATCAGACTATGACGCTAGCCAGTTGACTGCAAATAAAGTCACTTCTGACTTCTTTGAAAAAGCTGTTGCCCTCGGTGGTGATGCTAAACAAGTCTCTAACTGGCTCCAAGGTGAAGTCGCTCAATTCTTGAACGCAGAAGGTAAGACGCTGGAACAAATCGAATTGACACCAGAAAACTTGGTAGAAATGATTGCCATCATCGAAGACGGTACTATCTCTTCTAAGATTGCCAAGAAAGTCTTTGTCCACTTGGCTAAAAATGGCGGTGGCGCGCGTGAATACGTTGAAAAAGCAGGTATGGTCCAAATCTCAGATCCAGATGTCCTAATTCCAATCATTCATCAAGTCTTCGCAGAGAATGAAGCAGCCGTTGCCGACTTCAAATCAGGCAAACGTAATGCAGACAAGGCCTTTACAGGCTTCCTCATGAAAGCAACCAAAGGCCAAGCCAACCCACAAGTCGCCCTTAAGCTGCTTGCCCAGGAATTGGCGAAGTTGAAAGAAGATTAATATGTAAAAGAAACCAGCCCTGAGGTTGGTTTTTTCGCTCCTACCATGTCCCAATAACTATTTTGGCTTTATTTCCAGAAGATTTTATGGTAAAATGAAGAGTAATAATATTTATTAAAGAGGTAAAAACATGATTGAAGCAAGCAAATTGAAAGCTGGTATGACATTTGAAACTGCAGACGGAAAATTGATCCGCGTTTTGGAAGCTAGCCATCACAAACCAGGTAAAGGGAACACAATCATGCGTATGAAATTACGTGATGTCCGTACTGGTTCTACTTTTGACACAAGCTACCGTCCAGAAGAAAAATTCGAACAAGCTATTATCGAGACTGTTCCAGCTCAATACTTGTACAAAATGGATGAAACTGCCTACTTCATGAACACTGAAACTTACGACCAATACGAAATCCCAGTCGTAAACGTTGAAAATGAATTGCTTTACATCCTTGAAAACTCTGATGTGAAAATCCAATTCTACGGAACTGAAGTAATCGGTGTAACTGTACCAACTACTGTTGAATTGACAGTTGCTGAAACACAACCATCTATCAAGGGTGCTACTGTTACAGGTTCTGGTAAACCAGCAACTATGGAAACTGGACTTGTTGTCAACGTTCCTGACTTCATCGAAGCTGGACAAAAATTGATCATCAACACTGCAGAAGGAACTTACGTTTCTCGTGCCTAATCTCTAGAAAGAGGTCATTCTATGGGAACTGAAGAACAATTTGGCGAAATCGTTATCGCTCCACGTGTACTTGAAAAAATCATTGCCATCGCAACTGCTAAAGTTGATGGTGTCCATTCATTTTCAAATAAATCCGTATCTGATACTCTATCAAAACTCTCTCTTGGTCGTGGCGTCTACTTAAAAGAAAGCAACGAAGAACTAACTGCTGACATCTACCTCTATCTTGAGTACGGTGTGAAAGTACCAAAAGTTGCTCTTGCTATTCAAAAAGCGGTCAAAGATGCTGTCCATGATATGGCTGATGTGGAACTTTCTGCTGTCAATATCCATGTTACAGGAATCGTTCCAGATAAAACACCTAAACCAGAGTTGAAAGATTTATTTAACGAGGACTTCCTCAATGACTAGTCCATTATTAGAATCTAGACGCGAACTTCGTAAATGCTCTTTTCAAGCTCTTATGAGCCTTGAATTCGGTACAGATATGGAAACGGCTTGTCACTTTGCCTACACACATGACCGTGAAGATGCAGATGTGCAAATCCCTGCCTTTCTTTTGAACTTGGTTTCTGGCGTTCAAGCTCAAAAAGACGAGTTGGATAAACAAATCAACCAGCACCTCAAGTCAGGCTGGACAGTTGAACGCTTGACCTTGGTCGAAAAAAACTTGCTACGCTTGGGTATCTTTGAAATTACATCATTTGATACACCCCAGCTGGTAGCAGTCAATGAAGCTATTGAACTTGCCAAGAATTTTTCAGATCAAAAATCAGCCCGCTTTATCAACGGACTGCTTAGCCAATTTGTAACTGAAGAAAATGAATAATCGAAAAGGTGTTTGGTCTTCCAAGCACTTTTTGACTTTCCCCTCTGCACAGAGTAATACTCTTCGAAAATCTCTTCAAACCGCGTCAACGTCGCCTTGCCGTACTCAAGTACAGCCTGCGGCTAGTTTCCTAGTTTGCTCTTTGATTTTCATTGAGTATAAGAAGCACATAAAAACTAGAACTGGCAGTCAGTTCTAGTTTTTATATTAGTATTTTCTAAATCGTTGGTAACGTTCTTCCAACAACTCTTCTAACGGTTTTTGTAAAAGTATAGCTAGCTCATCTTGGAGTTCTTTTTTGACACTCTTAATCAGTTCTTTACTAGAAAGTCCTGCTTCAGAAATCACCTTGTCTACCACGTCCATTTCTAGCAGTTCATGTGATGTGATTTTCATCAACTCTGCTGCTTCCATGGCACGAGTTCCGTCCTTCCATAGAATGGAAGCAAAGCCTTCTGGGCTGAGAATGGCATAGATAGAATTTTCCAGCATCCAAATACGGTCTGCGACTGCTAGAGCCAGAGCCCCACCTGAACCACCTTCACCTATAATGATGGCGATAATCGGAACTTTCAGGTCACTCATTTCCATGAGATTGCGAGCAATAGCTTCTCCCTGTCCACGTTCTTCCGCTCCGACACCAGGATAAGCACCTGCAGTATTGATAAAGGTCACAACTGGACGACCAAACTTTTCAGCCTGTTTCATCAAACGTAGGGCCTTACGGTAGCCTTCTGGATGCGGTTGACCAAAATTCCGCTTGAGGTTATCTTGTAAACTCTTGCCTTTTTGGATACCAACCACTGTTACAGCTTGCTCTCCAAGCCAGCCAATACCACCAACAACTGCACCATCATCTCGAAAAGAACGGTCACCGTGTAATTGGATAAAGTCATCAAAAATGCCTGCCGCAAAGTCCAAGGTTGTCAAGCGACTCTGCTCACGCGCTTCTCTGACTATTTTTGCAATATTCATCTTGGACTCCCTCCGTGCAATCTGACTAGGCTTGCAATCGTATCTGGCAAGTCTCTTCTTTTAACGATAGCATCCACAAATCCATGCTCCAATAGGAATTCTGCCTTTTGGAAATCCTCAGGCAAACTTTCACGAACCGTGTTTTCAATGACACGACGCCCAGCAAAACCGACCAAGCTCTGTGGTTCAGCTAAAATGATATCGCCTTCCATAGCGAAAGAAGCTGTTACACCACCTGTCGTTGGATCTGTCAAAATGGTCAGGTAAAAGAGACCAGCATTTGAATGCCGTTTAACCGCTGCAGAAATCTTGGCCATCTGCATGAGGCTCATGATTCCTTCCTGCATACGGGCTCCACCAGAGGCTATGAAGAGGGTAACTGGCAATTTTTCGACAGTCGCATACTCAAACAAGCGAGTGATTTTCTCACCTACAACCGTACCCATAGAAGCCATGATAAAGTTAGAATCCATAATCCCAAGAGCCACAGTCTGACCTTTTATAAGAGCTGTTCCTGTCACAACAGCTTCATCCAGACCTGTTTTTTCACGCATAGTTGCTAGTTTCTTTTGATAACCAGGGAAATGCAAGGGATCCTTGCTTTCAATCCCTGTAAACAATTCCTTGAAGGTTCCCATATCAATCGTCAAAGCCAAGCGTTCTTGGGCAGAAATACGAAAGGTATAGCTACAGTGCGGACAGATACGTTCACTTCCCAGATCCTTCTGATAAATGGTATGCTTACAACCCGGACACTGGGAAAATAATTCATCTGGAACCTCTGGCTTAGCTTGAGGTTTTTCCCTAACCGAACGATTGGGATTGATTCGAATATACTTATCTTTTTTACTAAATAGAGCCATTGATTCCCCTTTTCGGTCTAAACTCTTGAAGTCATTTTATTCTTTTTCTTGATACTTGGGTAAAAAGGTTTCCATCAAGAAGGAAGTATCATAATCCCCAGCAATGACATTGCGATCTGAAATGAGGTCAAGCTGGAAATCTGCATTGGTCTGCACCCCTTCAATCTCTAATTCATAGAGGGCACGTTGCATTTTCATCAGGGCGTCAAAACGATTTTCTCCATGAACGATGATTTTAGCAATCATACTATCATAATAAGGTGGAATGGTATAGCCTGGATAAACTGCTGAATCCACGCGCAAGCCAACTCCACCACTTGGCAGATAGAGATTAGTAATCTTACCTGGACTAGGAGCAAAGTTAAAGGCTGGGTTTTCTGCATTGATCCGACACTCGATGGCATGACCTCGTAGGACAATATCTTCTTGCTTAACAGACAGAGGCTGACCTGCCGCAATGCGAATCTGTTCCTTAACGATATCCACACCTGAAACAAACTCTGTTACTGGATGCTCTACCTGAACACGTGTATTCATTTCCATGAAATAGAATTTACCACTTGCTTCATCAAGAAGAAATTCAATGGTTCCTGCATTCTCATAGCCAACAGACTCTGCAGCTCGAACAGCAGCCGCACCGATTTCATGACGCAGCGTTTTTCCGATTGCAATCGAAGGACTTTCTTCCAAAACCTTTTGGTTATTTCGTTGAAGAGAACAATCCCGTTCCCCCAAGTGAATCACATTTCCGTGTTCATCTCCTAGGATTTGAACCTCGATGTGACGAGCTGGATAGATAACCCGTTCTATATACATGGCACCATTGCCATAATTGGCCTTAGCTTCACTTGAGGCTGTTTCAAAGGCTGAAACAAGATCTTCTGGTTTTTCAACCTTACGAATCCCTTTACCGCCACCACCTGCTGAAGCCTTGAGCATAACAGGGTAGCCAATTTTTTCAGCAACAATCAAAGCTTCCTCAGAGTTATGCACTTCTCCATCTGAACCTGGAATGACAGGCACACCTGCTTTTATCATCTGAGCACGCGCATTGATTTTGTCTCCCATCATATCCATGACATGACCAGATGGGCCGATAAACTTAATCCCCACCTCTTCACACATGGTTGCAAATTTGGAATTTTCACTGAGAAATCCAAAACCTGGGTGAATGGCTTCTGCCTCAGTCAAGACTGCAGCTGATAGAACCGCATTAATATTGAGATAAGACTCAGTTGCCTTACCAGGACCGATACAAACTGCTTCATCTGCCAAAAGCGTATGCAGGGCTTCCTTATCAGCAGTTGAATAAACCGCCACCGTCGCAATCCCCAGTTCACGCGCAGCACGGATAATACGAACCGCAATTTCACCACGATTGGCAATTAAGATTTTTCGAAACATAGAGAACCTCCTTAGTTCCCTATTGCAAAGGTAAGAGTACCACTAGCTGCAAGCTTGCCATCCACTTCAGCCTTTGCTTCAACCACAGCAATCGTGCCACGACGTTTTACAAACGTTGCCGTCATAACTAATTGGTCGCCTGGTACAACTTGCTTCTTGAACTTAACCTTGTCCATACCAGCGTAAAAGACCAGTTTCCCCTTATTTTCAGGTTTTGACAACTCCAAGACACCAGCTGTTTGCGCCAATGCTTCCATGATCAGAACACCTGGCATAACTGGATATTGAGGGAAATGACCGTTAAAGAAGGGCTCATTGATGGTCACATTTTTGATGGCAACTATGGTATCCTCGCTCACTTCCAACACACGGTCCACTAGGAGCATAGGATAACGGTGGGGAAGGGCTTCTTTAATTTCTTGAATATCGATCATTTGATACGTACCAATCCTTTACCAAACTCAACCATTTCTTCGTTAGAAACGAGAATTTCCGTTACCACACCATCCTTAGGTGCTGGAATTTCATTCATGACTTTCATGGCTTCGATAATAACTAATGTTTGGCCTTTTTTAACACTATCACCAACTGAAACGAAGGCAGGTTTATCTGGACCAGCAGCCAAGTAAGCCACACCAACAAGTGGGCTCTCTACAACATCTCCCTCAGCAGCTACACTTGTTTCAGCTGGAGCTTGAACTTCTTCTGCTACAGGCTCTGCTGGAGCAGATGTAGGAGCCACTGGACTTGGTGTTGCTAGAACGGGCGCTGGAGCGACTTGAGCTGCAACTTCGGATACGAGTCTAGCTTCATTCTTGCTAAACTGTAACTCATCCGTCCCATTTTTATAAGAAAATTCTCTCAAACTTGATTGGTCAAATTGGGCCATCAAGTCTTTAATATCGTTTAAATTCATAGTTATTCATTCTCCCAACGTTTGAAAGCAAGAACTGCATTGTGGCCACCAAAACCAAAAGTATTTGAAATAGCGTATGGAATTTCTTGCTCCAAGCCTTGTCCATAAACGACATTGGCTTCTATATAGTCTGATACTTCGCTTGTCCCAGCTGTCATTGGTACAAAGTTATGACGCATGGCTTCGATTGTGACGATAGCTTCTACCGCGCCTGCAGCACCCAGCAAATGTCCTGTGAATGATTTGGTTGATGATACAGGCACTTCCTTACCAAGAACAGCTACGATCGCACCACTTTCTCCTTTTTCATTAGCAGGAGTTGACGTTCCGTGAGCATTGACATAGGCTACTTGCTCTGGGGAAATCTCAGCTTCTTCCAAGGCTAATTTGATGGCCTTGATAGCTCCCTGACCTTCTGGATGTGGTGAAGTCATGTGGTAGGCATCACAAGTATTTCCGTAACCAACTACTTCGGCAAGGATAGTAGCCCCACGTTTTTCCGCGTGTTCAAGACTTTCAAGAACCAACATCCCTGAACCTTCACCCATGACAAAACCATTACGGTCCTTATCAAATGGAATAGAAGCACGAGTTGGATCCTCTGTAGTAGAGAGAGCTGTTAGGGCTTGGAAACCAGCAATAGCAAAAGGTGTGATAGAGGCTTCTGAACCACCTACCAACATAACATCTTGGAAACCAAACTTAATTGAGCGGAAAGCATCCCCAATCGCGTCATTTGATGAAGCACAGGCAGTATTGATGGATTTACAAACACCGTTTGCTCCAAAACGCATGGCAACATTTCCTGAAGCCATATTTGGCAAGGCTTTTGGAAGGGTCAATGGTTTCACACGTTTTGGTCCTTTGTCATGGAGTCGAAGCACTTGATCTTCAATTTCCTTGATTCCACCAATACCAGAGGCAACGATAACACCAAAACGATCTTTATCAAGAGTCTCCACATCAAGACCTGCATGATTAACGGCTTCTTGGGCTGCATACAAGGCATATAAAGAATAGTTATCGAAACGATTGGTATCTTTCTTAACAAAGTATTTATCAAAAGGAAAATCTTGGATTTCTGCTGCATTATGCACATCAAAGTCACTATGATCAAATTTTGTAATTGGACCAATTCCGATTTTTCCATTTGTCAAACTACTCCAAAATTCTTCTGGTGTATTTCCGATTGGAGATGTTACTCCATAACCTGTTACTACTACGCGATTTAGTTTCATCTTTTCACCTCTAGCTTCTGCTACATACTTAAGCCACCATCAATGGCAACCACTTGACCAGTTAGATAATCTTGGCCTGCTAAAAATACTGTCAAATCTGCAACCTGTCCTGCCTGCCCAAATGCTTTCATAGGAATTTGCGCTAGCATGGCATCTTTTACCTTGTCTGATAGAACAGCTGTCATATCGGACTCAATCATTCCCGGTGCGATAGCATTAACCCTGATATTGCGATTGGCCACTTCACGCGCCACAGACTTGGTAAAACCAATCAAGCCAGCCTTAGAAGCCGCATAGTTAGCCTGACCAATATTTCCCATCAAACCAACAACACTAGACATATTAATGATAGCACCTTCTCTAGCTTTCATCATCGGTTTTAAGACTGATTGTGTCATGTTAAAAGCGCCAGTCAAGTTAACCTTGAGCACTTTTTCAAAATCCGCTTCTGTCATCTTGAGCATCAGGGTATCTTGGGTAATCCCTGCATTGTTGACCAAAACATCTACTGAACCCAGCTCTACAATAGCTTGATCAACCATACGCTTAGCGTCTGCAAAATCGGATACATCTCCTGAAATGGGAACTACCTTGACACCATAGTTTGAAAACTCAGCGAGCAATTCTTCTGAGATAGACCCACGACTGTTTAAGACGATGTTGGCTCCTGCTTGAGCAAACTTGTGGGCGATGGCAAGACCAATACCACGACTCGAACCTGTAATAAAGATATTTTTATTTTCTAGTTGCATTCTTTTCTCCTGTTTCCTCTTGTATTTATGGGAGAAGGGATTACTTATTTTCTAGCAAAGCTTCCAAACTCGCCTGATCTTCAACAGTGGCTAGTTTAGCCGTTTTATCAATTTTTTTGACAAAGCCTGACAAGACTTTCCCCGGTCCAATCTCTATAAAGTTGGTTATGCCTGCTTTTTGCATAACCGCAATACTTTCGTAGAAACGAACTGGTTCCTTGACCTGACGCGTCAAAAGTCGAGCAATGTCTTCTTTTTGCATAACTGCAGCTTCTGTATTACCGACTAGGGGACAAGTGAAATCTGAGAAACTTACCTGAGCTAGAGTTTCAGCTAGTTTTTGGCTAGCAGGCTCAAGGAGAGCAGTATGAAAGGGTCCTGAAACCTTGAGAGGAATCAAGCGTTTAGCTCCAGCTTCCTGCAAGAGTTCGACAGCTCGATCAACTGCAACCACTTCTCCACCAATCACAATTTGTGCAGGTGTATTATAGTTGGCTGGAGTAACCACTCCAAGTTCAGCAGCTTTTTGACAGGCTTCCTCAATGACCTCTACTGGCGTATTGAGAACTGCTACCATCTTGCCAGAACCAGCAGGGGCCGCTTCTTCCATATAGGATCCACGCTTAGCTACCAAGGCAACCGCATCTTCAAAATCCAAGGCGCCACTGGCTACCAAGGCAGAGTATTCTCCAAGAGACAAACCAGCAACCATATCAGGCTGATAACCCTTTTCTTGCAATAAACGGTAAATAGCAACTGAAGTCGCTAAAATAGCTGGTTGCGTATAGCGGGTCTGATTGAGTTTTTCTTCCTCCGTATCAATGAGATGACGTAAATCATAACCAAGTACCTGACTCGCTTGATCAATCGTTTCTTTGACAATAGGGTAGTGATCATAGAGATCCCGTCCCATACCTAGATACTGGGCACCTTGACCAGCAAATAAAAAGGCTGTTTTAGTCATTTCTTACAACTCCTGCCCAACGAGAGGCTTCTTCTTGAATTTTCTTAGCTGCTCCGTAATACAAATCTTTTAGGATTTCTTCAGCTGTTTCTTCTTTGGAAACAAGCCCCGCAATTTGACCTGCCATAACAGATCCACCATCCACATCTCCGTGAACAACCGCTTTGGCTAGGGCACCTGCTCCCATTTGTTCAAAAATTTCCAAATCTGGATTTTCTTGTTTAAAGGCATCTTTCTCAGCTTTTTCAAAATCACGAGTCAATTGGTTTTTAATAGCTCGAACTGCATGCCCAAAGTGTTGAGCTGAAATCGTAGTATCAATATCTCTAGCTTTTAAAATTTTCGCCTTATAATTTGGATGGGCATTAGACTCTTTTGCAACGACAAAACGCGTTCCAACCTGAACAGCTTCCGCACCTAGCATAAATCCAGCCGCAGCACCTTCACCATCCGCAATCCCTCCTGCAGCAATAACAGGAATCGATACAGCAGCAGCAACCTGACGCACCAAGGTCATGGTTGTTAATTTACCGATATGCCCCCCAGCTTCCATTCCTTCTGCAATAACAGCGTCCGCACCGATTTTTTCCATGCGTTTAGCTAGGGCAACACTTGGTACAACAGGAATAACTGTAATCCCTGCTTCATGGAAGCGTTCCATGTATTTACCAGGATTTCCTGCGCCTGTTGTTACTACCTTAACATCTTCCTCGATAACGAGATCTACAATATCTTCCACAAAGGGAGACAAGAGCATGATGTTGACACCAAAGGGTTTATCAGTCAATGATTTGATTTTATCAATATTTGCCTTGACAACTTCTTTAGGGGCATTCCCCCCACCGATAATGCCTAGTCCGCCAGCCTTGGAAACAGCCCCTGCCAAATCACCATCAGCAACCCAGGCCATTCCTCCTTGAAAGATAGGATAATCAATATTCAATAATTCTGTAATACGCGTCTTCATAGTGCCTCCATCGTTTCTTGCTTACGTAATAGTTCGATCCTGTCATAATTTGAAAATCAAACTATTGCCTAAACAAGAGGGAGCGGGTTTCCCTACTCCTTCTATTTGTATTCTGCTTATTTTGTTTGCTCTTCAACGTAGGCAACCAAGTCACCAACTGTTTTCAAGTCATCTTCTGCTTCGATTTGGATATCAAAAGCATCTTCGATTTCTGAGATTACTTGGAACAAGTCCAATGAATCTGCGTCCAAATCATCAAAAGTTGATTCAAGTGTTACTTCTGATGCGTCTTTTCCAAGTTCTTCAACGATAATTTCTTGTACTTTTTCAAATACTGCCATGATAGGACTCCTTTAAAATAAATAGTTTTTTATAACAATGTGTTCACCACATGATTACCTAAATTGTAAGAATGAGCGTGCCCCATGTCAAGCCTCCACCGAAGCCTGATAGAAGAACAGTCTGGCTACCATCTAAAGGGATGAGACCTTGTTCTACACACTCTGAAAGTAAAATCGGGATACTGGCTGCACTAGTATTGCCATATTCCATCATATTGGCTGGAAGTTTAGCTCGATCAACACCGATTTTTCTAGCCATCTTATCCAAGATACGGTCATTAGCCTGATGAAGTAGCAGATAATCCAAGTCTGTCGCCTCTATAGGGGACTCATCAATAGTCTGTTTGATAGACTTGGCCACATCTCGAATAGCAAAATCAAAAACTGCGCGCCCATCCATCTTCAAAAATGAATCTGCATTTTCTTGATCTGAAAATGGAGAATGCAAGCCTGAATGTCCATAGGTCAGACACTCGCTGCGACTTCCATCGCTATTGAGACTCTCAGCCAAAAAATGCTCTTGATCGCTAGCCTCTAACAAGACACCACCAGCACCATCTCCAAACAAAACAGCTGTTGATCGGTCCGACCAATCGACTGCTTTAGACAGGGTTTCACTACCAATCACCAAGCCTTTTTGAAAGCGACCAGAAGCGATAAACTTTTCAGCAGTTGACAAGGCAAATACAAATCCACTGCAGGCAGCTGTTAGGTCAAAAGCAAAGGCCTTATTAGCACCAATATTAGCTTGGACACGAGCAGCCGTAGAGGGCATCATCGAATCTGGAGTAATGGTAGCTAGGATGATAAAATCCAACTCCTCTCCTGTGATTCCAGCTTTTGCCATCAGTTTCTTAGCAACCTCTGTAGCCAAATCACTAGTAGATTCTGTTCTTGAAATATGCCTTTGTCGTATTCCCGTCCGACTTGAAATCCACTCATCATTGGTATCCATAATCTGGGCTAAATCATGATTTGTAACCACTTGCTCTGGTACATAATGAGCAACCTGGCTTATTTTTGCAAAAGCCATTATTTCAAATCCTCCAAAAATTGATAAAGATTGGTCAACCCTTTGCTCATAACATCAATTTCTTCCTTACTCATACCATCAATGATTTTTTCAACCATGGCCTTGTGGAAGCGTTTATGTAGTCTATGAACCAAGCGCCCCTTCTTTGTCAAATGCAGATGCACCACACGACGATCCTGCTCTGAGCGAATGCGTTCAATGTAACCCTTTCGTTCAAGATTATTCAGACTCGTCGTAACCGTCCCAAGAGTCACCATCAACTCTTTCGACACTTGACTTGGCGTCACATCTGGGAATTTTCCAATTACATCGATTGTATGTACTTCTTTGATGGAGATATCCTTGAAACGACTACCCCTCAAGCTAACTTCCTCAATGACGAGGACATTGTTAAATATAGATGTTAAATATTCATTAATTCGTTGGTAGTCCAATCTCTTTTCCCTCCTTTTCAAAAAACTTTTACAATCAAAACATTTGACAAAAAAATTATATCAAACTTCAAAGAACAGTGCAAGTATTTTCTTATTTTCCAGTAAATTTAGGTCGCCTTCTCTCCGAATGAGCCCGAACTCCCTCTTTGAAATCCTCTGTTTGAGCTAGTGATTCCTGTAGGTTCAGTTCTAAAGCAGCATAATCTTGCCAATCTTTAAATTGGCTCTCCCAAACCAACTTCTTGATGGCAGCATAAGAATTAGCTGACCCGCGTCTCAATTTTTTAAGAAGCTGTTCTCTCGTCTTTTCAAGTTTATCAGCTTCACAGACGCGGTAAACCAGCCCCCATTCTAAAGCTTTTTCTACAGACAAAGCCTCACCTGTCATGGCTAATTGAGCAGCACGCGTCACACCAATACTACGACTCAAGAGGTGAATCCCACCTGCATCTGGAGCCAAACCAACGCCAACAAAGGCTTGGATAAATTTAGCCTTATCCGTTGCCAGACAGAAATCCGCAGCAACAGCCATATTCGCTGCGGCACCTGCAACAGCCCCATCAACCTCCATCAAGACAGGTTTGGCTATTTGCTTGATTTTATAAGAAATAGTATTGACCAATTCTGCGATTTTTGTCAATGATGGAATATCATCCTCATCCACTGCCCGCTTCATCTCTACCAAATCTCCCCCAACAGAGAAGACTTTGCCATTCGCGTTGATTAAGACAAAATGCACAGCCGGATCCTCTTCTGCCAAAGTCAGAGCTTCTAAAATCTCCTCACACATAGAAATATGAAAACCATTTGCGACCTCAGGACGATTCAAGGTAAGGATTGCCAAGTCCTCTTCAAGCTGATAAATAATGTGTTCCATCGGGACTCCTTTTTATTTTATAAGCAGTTTATACTCTTCGAAAATCAAATTCAAACCACGTCAGCTTCGCCTTGCCGTAGGTATGGTTACTGACTTCGTCAGTTCTATCCACAACCTCAAAACAGTGTTTTGAGCTGACTTCGTCAGTCTTATTTACAACCTCAAAGCAGTGCTTTGAGCAGTCTACGGCTAGCTTCCTAGTTTGCTCTTTGATTTTCATTGAGTATTAAATTATTTTATTTTCAAAGTATATCTTTTTTAAAACTTGAAAGCAAGAAAAAATCGACTGAAAATGTCTCAGCCGATTAGAAAGGCTCGTTTTATACTAGAAAGCATCTTATTTTCTTCATTGAAAAAAGGCTTTCTTTCTGCTATAATCGTATAAAATACTTACTTTAGGAGTTCTTATGAAGGTTGTTAAATTTGGAGGTAGCTCTCTTGCCTCTGCTAGTCAATTAGAAAAAGTTTTAAACATCGTCAAAAGCGATTTAGAGCGTCGTTTTGTCGTCGTTTCTGCGCCTGGTAAACGCAATGCTGAAGATACTAAGGTTACGGATGCCTTGATTAAATACTACCGCGACTATGTTGCTGGTAACGATATTAGCAAGAGCCAAAACTGGATTATCGACCGCTATGCTGCTATGGTTAGTGAACTAGGTCTTAAACCAACTGTGCTAGAAAAAATTTCAAAAAGTATTCGCGCCTTAGCTACTCTTCCTATCGAAGAAAACGAATTTCTCTACGATACTTTCCTAGCAGCCGGTGAAAATAACAATGCTAAATTGATTGCCGCCTACTTTAATCAAAACGGGATCGATGCACGCTATGTGCACCCTAGAGAAGCTGGTATTGTGGTCACAAGTGAACCTGGTCACGCTCGCATCATTCCATCAAGTTATGACAAGATTGAAGAATTGACAAATGCAAATGAAGTCCTTGTCATTCCTGGTTTCTTTGGAGTTACCAAGGAAAATCAAATCTGTACCTTCTCACGTGGAGGATCAGACATTACAGGTTCTATCATTGCTGCCGGTGTTAAGGCAGACCTCTATGAAAACTTTACGGATGTTGATGGTATCTTTGCGGCTCACCCAGGAATCATTCACCAACCACACTCTATCCCAGAGTTGACCTACCGTGAAATGCGTGAGTTGGCCTATGCAGGCTTCTCAGTCCTTCATGACGAAGCCCTTCTTCCTGCCTACCGAGGAAAAATTCCTCTAGTTATCAAGAATACCAACAATCCTGACCATCCAGGTACTCGTATCGTTCTAAAACACAGTAATGATGAATTCCCAGTTGTGGGAATTGCTGGTGACTCAGGCTTTGTCAGCATCAACATGTCAAAATACCTCATGAACCGTGAGGTTGGATTTGGACGCAAGGTTCTTCAAATCCTTGAAGATCTTAACATCGGTTGGGAACATATGCCAACAGGTATCGACGATCTTTCAATCATCCTCCGTTCTCGCGAACTAACTCCTATCAAGGAAGAAGAAATCCTTCGTCAGTTGGTTCAAAAGGCTGAAGTAGACCATGCAGAAATCGAACACGACCTTTCTATCATTATGATTGTTGGAGAAAAGATGAAGAGCCATATCGGAGTAACTGCTACTGCGACACGTGCTCTATCTGAAAACAAGATCAACATCCAGATGATGTCTCAAGGTTCTAGTGAAGTGTCTATCATGTTTGTTGTCCATAAGGACCAAGAGAAAGCAGCTATTAAAGCCCTCTACAATGCCTTTTTCGGTGAAAACAAGGAAGATTAATCATGGCCCAATCTCTTAACAAAACAGTGCTTCTCAATACGACAGGAACTTCCTATCTCTCTATAGCTGGGAAAGTTGGGAAATTTCTTGTCGGAGATCAGGCTTTGGAATTTTACCCCGATGTCAATGTTGAACAATTTATCCAGATTCCTTGGAGCCATATCAACCAAATTGGAGCTAATGTCACTGGTCGCAAAATCAGTCGCCACTTCGAAGTCTTTACAGACAGAGGAAAATTCCTCTTTGCTTCAAAAGACTCAGGTGCTATTCTCAAAATTGCACGCGAAAAATTGGGCAATGATAAGGTCGTCAAGCTTCCGACCCTGATTCAAACCATTAGTCAAAAATTTAAAAATCTATTTGCAAAAAAGTAGAAACTTTAGTATAATCATAGCAACGGATAAGTAGGTTATTTTCTTCTTTCAGAAAGTCTGCGGGTGCTGCGAGCAGATAGGAGAGATAGGTGAAATTCTACCGTTAGTAACAATTACATACACAATCAAGTGCACACCTGTGAAGTTGGATGGAACCGTGGCCCTGCCACTCCAACGCTTTGTCAGGTGTGCTTTTTTCACAAAGGAGTTCTTATGTTAGATATCAAACGTATTCGTACAGACTTTGATGCTGTCGCAGAAAAATTGGCTACACGTGGTGTAGATGCTGCTGTCTTGAATGAGATGAAAGAAATCGATGCTAAACGTCGTGATATTTTGGTCAAGGTTGAAACTCTTAAAGCAGAACGTAATACAGTTTCAGCTGAGATTGCCCAAGCTAAACGTAACAAGGAAAATGCAGACGACAAGATTGCTGCCATGCAAACCCTATCTGCTGAAGTCAAAGCACTCGATGCAGAATTAGCTGAAATCGATGCTAAATTGACAGAATTTACCACTACTCTTCCAAACATCCCAGCTGACAGTGTTCCTATCGGGGCAGACGAAGATGATAACATAGAAGTTCGCCGTTGGGGAACTCCTCGTGAGTTTGACTTTGAACCAAAAGCCCACTGGGATCTTGGCGAAGACCTCGGTATCCTTGACTGGGAACGCGGTGGAAAAGTTACTGGAGCTCGTTTCCTCTTCTATAAAGGCCTGGGAGCTCGCTTAGAGCGTGCCATCTACAACTTTATGTTGGATGAACATGGTAAGGAAGGTTATACTGAAGTCATCACACCTTACATGGTTAACCATGATTCTATGTTTGGTACAGGACAATATCCAAAATTCAAGGAAGATACGTTTGAATTAAAAGATACGAACTACGTCCTCATTCCTACCGCTGAAGTTCCTCTGACTAACTACTATCGTGATGAAATCATTGATGGTAAGGAACTGCCAATCTATTTTACTGCTATGAGTCCATCTTTCCGTTCAGAAGCTGGTTCTGCTGGTCGCGATACTCGTGGTTTGATTCGTTTGCACCAATTCCACAAGGTTGAAATGGTGAAATTCGCCAAACCTGAAGAATCATACGAAGAATTAGAAAAGATGACAGCCAACGCTGAAAACATTCTTCAAAAACTAAACTTGCCATACCGTGTAGTTGCTCTTTCTACAGGAGATATGGGCTTCTCAGCTGCTAAGACTTACGACTTGGAAGTTTGGATCCCAGCACAAAATACCTACCGCGAAATCTCAAGCTGTTCAAATACAGAAGATTTCCAAGCACGTCGTGCCCAAATCCGTTACCGTGATGAAGCAGATGGCAAGGTGAAACTCCTCCATACCTTGAACGGTTCTGGACTTGCAGTTGGACGTACAGTGGCTGCTATTCTTGAAAACTACCAAAATGAAGATGGTTCTGTAACCATCCCAGAAGCTCTTCGTCCTTACATGGGTGGAGCTGAAGTCATCAAACCATAAAAAATAAGGTTTAGCTATTTCTAGCTAGACCTTTTTTCGTAACCAATTCAGATAAGCGCCTAATACAAAGAGCAAAATGATTAGGCAAATAACAGTTTCAGCCACTACCAGATAATCCAGAAATGGAAATTTCAAGATTCCCTGAGCCATCTTAAGCGAAGTAGCTGTGATAATGGTCGGGAAGGTGAGGGCTGAGAAGGCTGGTTGAAAACCTTGTTTTAAAATATTGGGCAGGCGAGTCAAAACAAAGAAAAAGAAGGATTGGGAAGCCAAAATCATGACAATCAAGACCCAATTCGGTAGGCTAGTTCCTCCAACTCGAACTAGGGAAGCCAAGAGTAGAGAGAAAGGAGCACAGTAGATTCCTTCTTGACCAAGCAAGGCTAGTGGAAGTGGATGTTTCTTTAAATCGCTATAAATAAGCGGGTAGAGATAGAAGGTTAGGAGAAAACCAAAACTCAAGGTAGCATAGGCAATTTCGATGATACCGACAAGAGGATAGGTCAAAGCTGCCACTGCTATCCCAACATAGAGAACCGTCCAGCTTGGAGTGACATGAACCCTCCGCCCTGGACAAGCAAACTTGATGGTAAAACCAGCAATCAAGGCCAAATCCAAGAGAAATGAAAACCACCAGAGCCCTTGCGCTACCAAAGGAAGATGAGGGAAGACGCGAAAAACATAGGTAGATAAAATCATCCCAGCCATGGGAAAGGTCGCCATTCCTGATAAAAGAGGAGGCTTGGTCAATTCTTGCTTGGTTTCCTTCCAATTAAAGAGATGTAGAATTAGAAAATAAATCCACAAAATCAAACCTGTCAGACTCAATAGATGGGACAGAACCGGCAACGTATCTAAAATAAGATTTCCAGCTCCTGCTAAACCTAGCAAACAACCAGAAAATACCAAGGGGAGTTTTTTCATCCTAACCTCCAATAATCATGTTAGTTTCAGTATAGCATAAAAGCGCTTAAATGAGGACTTAAAAAAACGAAGTCCGATTATTTCAGACTTCATTTTACTCAGATATGAATTAGGCATAAGGTTGCAATTCTGGGTTAATTGGGGTATTAGCTAGGTTGTTGGCATAGTTACAGAGGCTTGCTAGGCTGACACCAAGAACCACATCCAAGGCATTTTGTTGCGTGTAACCAGCTTCTAGAAACTCAGCCAAGGCTTCATCTCCTACACGACCCTTGGTATTGATAACTGCCAAGGTAAACTTAGCTAGGGTGTCCAATTTAGAATCTGTTTCAATTGGAGTACGATTGCGAAGGGCTTGCAGCAGATCATCATTCATCTGGATTTGTTTTATTGAAAAGGCTGTGTGACCTGCGACACAGAAGGCACAACCATTGGTCACAGCTGCCGTGATTTGCACCACTTCGCGCTCAACGGGTGTCAGGCTGTTGCGACGGTTGATAGCTCCGACAGTACGGTAAGCCTCTAAAGCAGTGGGTGCATTAGCCAAGAGACCGATTAGGTTAGGAATATAGCCATTGTTATCTTTTTCTACTGTTTCAAGAACTTCTTTCACTTCTGCTGATGCTGATTCTACTGTATGGATTGTAAATGTTGTCATCATAAAACCTCTTTTCATGTTGTTGAAACCTAGTCTATCACAGATTCTATACCGTGTATAATATATATTTTAAATTGCATCGATAGAAATTTTTTATGAAAGCAAAAAATCACACGCGATGTGTGATTCTATTATTTATTAAAATACTTTTTAGTCTCAGCAATAACGACTGGTGACAAGACTAAGAGGGCAATCAAGTTTGGCAGAGCCATCAAGGCATTGACAATATCTGCGATAATCCAAACCATATCCAACTCGATAAATCCTCCCAACAGGACCATGAGTACAAAGACCACACGGTAAAGCCAGATAAAGCGAACCCCAAAGAGGAACTCAAAACAACGTTCCCCGTAATAGTTCCAACCTAGAATCGTTGTAAAGGCAAAGAGCACAAGGAAGATGGTCAAAAGGGCAGGCCCAAAGTGTGAAAAGACTGTTGAGAAGGCTGACTGAGTCAAGGCAACTCCATTCAAATCACCACTCCAAACACCAGTCACCAAGATGGTCAAACCAGTTAGAGTACAGATAATGAGGGTGTCAATAAAGGTTCCTGTCATGGAAATCAAGCCTTGCTCTACCGGTTCATTTGTCTTAGCCGCAGCCGCTGCAATGGGAGCTGAACCCAGACCAGATTCGTTTGAGAACACACCACGCGCCACACCATTTTGAATAGCCATCCGAATGCTAGCACCGGCAAATCCACCGACCGCAGCAACAGGACTAAAAGCGGATGTCAAGATTAAAGCGATTGTGGTAGGGATTTTCTCGATATTAAAGAAAATAACTGTAAGAGTTCCTAAAATATAAATAATAGCCATAAAAGGAACAACGGTAGTTGAAACCTTTGAAATGGACTTGAGTCCACCAAAGACAGCAATCGCTACAAAGACAGACAAAACGAGAGCGGTGATGGCTGGCGAAATAGCCGTTGTATTTTGGATAGATTCTGTAATCGAGTTGACTTGAGTGAAGGTCCCGATCCCCAACAAAGCTACTAGAACACCTGCCAGGGCAAAGAAGATGGCAAGGGGACGCCACTTTTCTCCCATCCCTAGAAGGATATAATGCATGGGACCTCCCGCTACTGCACCATGGTCATCCTTAGTGCGGTATTTGATAGCTAGTAGTCCTTCCGCATACTTGGTAGCCATCCCAAAGAAAGCAGCCATCCACATCCAAAAGAGGGCTCCTGGTCCACCGACCTTGATAGCCGTCGCCACCCCGATAATATTTCCCGTACCAACTGTCGCTGCGAGGGCTGTACACAAGGCCGCAAAGCTGGACACATCGCCATGCCCCTTGTCCTTAGTAAAAATAAGCTGGAAAGCCTTGGGCAGACGCGAAACCTGCAAAAGTCCTAGACGAGCAGTTAGGTAAATCCCTGTCCCGACCAATAAAATCAAGAGGGGTGGGCCCCAAGCAAAAGCATCGATTGATTTAAGCAATTCTAACATTTCCTTCTCCTATCTTTTCAACCCCAAAAGAAAGAGCACATGTAAGATACATGTACTCTGGAATGCTTAGATAAATGCTAAAAAGCGGTCTATCCTAGCTCTGTCCTTTTACCTGAGAGTTTGAGCAGTTGCCTGCCTTGCCCCTTCGGTGCCTTTACGGTCTCTCCAGAGTTCCGTCCATTTACAGTCATGGAAAATCAAACGATTCGCCACTTCTATTAAACTTCATTCGGTGTTGGTATTTAATTGATTCTTATTTTACAAAAAATGTTGGCTTTTGTCAATGTGTTTATTAGTAAAAATTAGTTCAACAGTTTTCACTTTATGAATTCCGAAATACTTCTTATCCTTTAAAAGTGACAATAGTCGCACCACTGCCTCCAGCATTTTGTGGGGCATAGCCGAAACTCTTGACATGTTTGTTTCTTTGTAGATATTTGGTGACACCTTCACGGATGACACCTGTTCCGATACCATGGATGATATCGACTTGGGCCATATTATTAAGCAGGGCTTGGTCTATAAAGGCATCTAGCTCATTCATTGCCTCTTCATAGCGTTTGCCTCGAAGGTCCAGTCTGGCTTGAGGTCCTCGCCCAGATGTTCGTTTCACAACATTGACTTGTTTCTTCTTGACTTGCTTTTCTTGCTGGGCTTGAACAAGGTCAAACTCTTTCTCTTCCAAGGTCATCTTAATCAAGCCAACTTGGGCTTCCCAGCGGCCGTCCTTGAGTTGACTGGTCAAGGTACCACGCTGTCCATAACTGAGCACCACGATATCATCTCCCACCTTTGGAGCTCGTTTTTTCTTGGCCTTTTGAAGGACCTTGTTTTTAGACAAGTCCACTTTTTCAGGAGCCAATTTTTTCAACTTGGCCTTGGCTTCAATGATTTCGTGGGGCTTGAGTTGGGATTTACTGTGGAGATTTTTAAGAATCTGGTCACTCTCACTTAGGGCCATGTCCACAATCTCAGCAGCCTGTTCACGCGCCTTATTAAGCTCAGTTTCCTTTTCACTATTAAGCTCATTGTAGAGCTTTTTGAGAGCACGGTTCATCTTGAGATTTTCTTGCTCCACCTCACGGATATTGTCCAAGCGTTTGCGACTCTCTAGCGTCTGCTCTTCCAGTTGCTCAATGATGCGGTTGACATCATTATCCTGATCAACCTGTTGGCTGGCATCTCCTACGATGACATCTGACAAGCCCAGACGTTTGGCAATTTCAAAGGCATTGCTGCGACCAGGAACTCCCTGCATAAAGCGATAAGTCGGACGCAGGCTAGCTGTATCAAACTCCATACTGGCATTTTGCACAAAGGCTGTTTCGATACCGTAGGCCTTGAGCTCTGGATAGTGAGTGGTCGCCATGGTTTTGACTTGACGCAGGCGAAGGTCTTCCAGAATAGCCATGGCAAGGGCGGCTCCCTCTTGAGGATCGGTACCAGCCCCCAACTCATCCAAGAGCAAGAGCGAATGCTGATTGACTTTGCCAAGAATATCCACGATATTGGTCATGTGGCTAGAGAAGGTAGACAAGCTCTGCTCAATAGATTGCTCATCCCCAATATCAGCAAAGATTTCTTCAAAAATACCCACACGACTTCCCTTGTCTGCTAAAATCGGCAAACCTGACTGGGCCATAACCTGTGTCAAGCCCAGAGTTTTGAGCATGATGGTCTTACCACCAGTATTTGGACCTGTAATGACAATGGCTGTTAAATCTTGACCAAAATGGACATCATTTGCGACAGCATTTTTGACCAAAGGATGGCAGACATGAAGCAGTTGAATCTCTTGATTTTCTGACAGCTGAGGGACAACTGCTTGCCTCTCTTGGATAAAGCGGACCTTGGCACGAATCAAGTCCAGATGGCCGATAATCCAAGCATCGTTGGCGATCTCAGCCGCATGAGGGCGGACACGCTCAGAAATTTCTTGGAGAATGCGAAGCATTTCATAGCGCTCATCTGCTCGCAGACTGGCAATTTCTTCGCTCAGTTTGACCACCTCACGGGGTTCGATATAGACGGTGTTTCCGCTGGCAGAAATATCATGCACGACACCTGCAATCTTATTGCGATAGGTGTTTTTGACTGGTAAAACCTGACGGCCATTTCTGCTGGCAACAATTCCTTCTGTCAACATCTGCGCTTTTTGCTTGAGCAAGTCTTGCAAAACATCGCGGACCTGACTCTCGCTATCATGGATTTTTCGACGGATTCGCGCCAATTCTTCACTGGCGAAATTTTCAATGAAACCTGCATCATTAAAGGCCTGAAGATTTCCTTGTAATTGCGGAAAATCATGTAATTTCTCAAACCAAAGGGCTAATTCTTCCAAACTGACATTTTCTAGATTGGCATAAAAACTTTGCAGTTCTCGGCTAGAAAGAAGCACGCGCTTCAAGAGTAGGAACTCCTCGATATCGAGGTCCGCTCCCATCTCCAAGCGCTTGCAGACTCCTGCAATTTCCTTGGTTGCGAGAATAGTAAAATGCGGTTGCTCAACAAATAGAGCCTGCATTTCCTTCATCTCAGCAAAAGCCTGTTTGATTTTATCTGCTTTGGCAGTCGGAGCCAGCTGTCTCAATTGCTCCAAGCCCTGCTCGGTCAACAAATGGGGTTCAAACAAGGCCTTGACCTTATTGAACTCTAATGTTTCTAATATTTTCTTATTCATCTTTATTTCCTTGTCTTTGAATGTCTAGGTGTGGTAGCTTTTTACATTCTGATAGATTCTAGTCAATCTGTAAACAAAGGGCTAGGAAAACTCCTGCCCTTTTTATCCGATTAAATTTGTCACCCAGATTTGTTTGAGCCAACTGGTTGTTACCGGTATACTCTGGATGATGTGTTTTGCGACGATACTCTTTTCAAGAGGATTTTGTATAGCTGCCATGGGGATGGTCGCCAAGATGGTCAAGGCCATTTGCAAGACAAATAAGGTCACCAACATGGACAAGATACCCGCTGAAACTTGAAACAACTTGCCACCCAGTTTTTTACTAGGAAGTAAGTGTAATAGGAGACCAAGCAAACGACCAATGCTATAGACAATCCCAAATACAAGCAAGTAGCCGATCCCTGCGTAAAAGACCTTATCCAACTGAAAGAGTTGATCCGATGGGAAAAAGAAAGTCCCTTGACCTTCCTGCGGATTTGCATAAGGGAGTAATAAATGGAATTGTTCTCCAAGCCCCTTGTAAAACTGGCCAGCCACAAAAGCCGATGCCAGGGCTGAAATCAGGTAATAAGCCTGTAAGAGCAGGCCTCTCCGATAGCCGATATAAAATCCCCAAGCCAAGACCAATAGAAGAAGGAGTGAAATCATAAGGAGTCCTCAATCTTGCTCTGTTCTTGCTTACAAGTCACAAGCTTGTGACGGAGTTCTTCTAATTCTTGCTCCTTATCGTCAAATTCAATCTCACGGCTGAGTTGAGTTGACAAACAGTTGACTGCCAACAAAAGAGCGATCGTTTCATCGTCTGCACTAGGCATTTGTTCTTTAATTGCTTTGTATTTTTCTGTCGCAACCTTGGCAATTTCCTCCATAAAGAGATTGTCATGTTCGCTTGTCAAGGTTAATGATTTTTTCCCGAATGTAAATTTGAATCGATTTAGATTTGCCATAAAATTCACCTCACGATATTATACCAAAATTCGCTAATTTTGTCAGTTTTTACAAATTTGCCTGCTTTTGTGGTACAATAGAAACTATGGCAAGTATAACACTCACACCAAGTGAAAAGGAGATCCAGGCTTTTCTTAAACACTATCAAACCAGTCTGGCTCCCAGTAAGAATCCCTATATCCGCTACTTTTTGAGACTGCCTCAAGCAACGGCTTCTATCTATACTTCTGGAAAGGTCTTGCTTCAGGGTGAAGGGGCTGAGAAATACGCCAGTTTCTTGGGCTATGAGGTTGTAGAAGAATCCAGCGGACAAAATTTCCCTTTGATTGGAACAGATGAGGTTGGAAATGGTTCCTACTTTGGTGGGCTTGCAGTTGTGGCTTCCTTTGTCACACCTGACCAGCATGATTTCTTACGAAAACTCGGTGTGGGAGATTCTAAGACTCTGACCGACCAAAAGATCCGTCAGATTGCCCCTATCCTCAAGGAAAAAATCCAGCACCAAGCACTGCTTCTCTCACCCAGCAAGTACAACGAGGTCATCGGAGACCGCTACAACGCTGTTTCGGTTAAGGTAGCCCTCCATAACCAGGCTATCTATCTCCTTCTTCAAAAAGGCATTCAGCCTGAGAAAATTGTGATTGATGCCTTTACCAGTGCTAAAAATTATGACAAGTACTTGGCACAAGAGGCCAATCGTTTCAGCAATCCTATTAGCTTGGAAGAAAAGGCTGAGGGCAAATACTTGGCTGTAGCAGTTTCTTCTATCATTGCGCGTGATCTCTTTCTGGAAAATCTTGAAAATCTGGGACGAGAACTGGGCTATCAACTTCCAAGTGGAGCTGGAACGGCTTCTGACAAGGTGGCTAGCCAGATTTTACAAGCCTATGGTATGCAGGGACTAAATTTCTGCGCCAAACTGCACTTTAAAAATACTGAAAAAGCGAAAAAACGCTTAGAAAGGTAAGTTATGAATTCATTTAAACATTTCCTAAAAGAGTGGGGATTGTTCCTCCTGATTCTGTCATTACTAGCTTTGAGCCGTATCTTTTTTTGGAGTAATGTCCGCGTAGAAGGGCATTCCATGGATCCTACCCTAGCGGATGGCGAAATTCTCTTTGTTGTCAAACACCTCCCTATTGACCGTTTTGATATCGTGGTGGCTCATGAGGAAGACGGTAATAAGGACATTGTCAAACGTGTCATCGGAATGCCTGGCGATACCATCCGTTACGAAAATGATAAACTTTACATCAATGACAAAGAGACAGATGAGCCTTACCTAGCTGACTACATCAAACGTTTCAAGGATGATAAACTCCAAAGCACCTACTCAGGCAAGGGCTTTGAAGGAAATAAAGGAACTTTCTTTAGAAGTATCGCTCAAAAAGCTCAAGCCTTCACAGTTGATGTCAACTACAACACCAACTTTAGCTTTACTGTTCCAGAAGGAGAATACCTTCTCCTCGGAGATGACCGCCTGGTTTCGAGCGACAGCCGCCACGTAGGAACTTTTAAAGCAAAAGATATCACTGGGGAAGCTAAATTCCGCTTCTGGCCAATCACCCGTATCGGAACATTTTAAGAGACCTAAGAGGCCGAGAATCACCAATCTCAGCCTCTTCTTCTATCGTGAGAAGATGATTATTCACTATCCAGTTTGATTAAGATAGAAACAAAGTTATACTCAATGAAAATCAAAGAGCAAACTAGGAAGCTAGCCGCAGGTTGCTCAAAACAGTGTTTTGAGGTTGCAGATAGAACTGACGCGGTTTTAAGAGATTTTCATTGAGTATAAAATAGATACAAAGTTAACTCTCACCTATTCATGCAAAGGAATTTTATGGAAGTTTATTTTTCAGGAACCATTGAACGGATTATTTTTGAAAATCCCAGCAATTTTTATCGCATCCTCCTCCTAGAAATCGAAGATACGGACGCAGAAGATTTTGATGATTTTGAAATTATTGTCACCGGTACCATGGCTGATGTGATTGAGGGAGAAGACTATACTTTTTGGGGACAAATTGTCCAGCACTCCAAGTACGGGGAACAACTGCAAATCAGTCGTTATGAACGCGCAAAACCAACTAGCAAGGGCTTGGTCAAATACTTTTCAAGTAGCCATTTCAAGGGAATTGGTCTCAAGACAGCTCAGAAAATTGTGGATACCTATGGTGACAATACCATTGACGAAATTTTGCAACACCCAGAAAAGCTAGAAGGCATCTCAGGACTCTCTGCCAAAAATCGCGAGGCTTTCGTCTCCACTCTCCGTCTCAACTACGGAACCGAGATGGTTTTGGCCAAACTTGCCAACTACGGTATTCCCAATAAATTAGCCTTCCAGATTCAAGACTTTTACAAGGAAGAAACCCTTGATGTGGTTGAAAATTATCCCTACCAACTGGTTGAGGATATTAAGGGTTTGGGATTTACCATTGCTGACCAATTAGCGGAAGAACTAGGCATCGAAAGTCAGGCTCCTGAACGCTTCCGCGCCGGTCTAGTTCACAGTCTTTTCCAGGCCTGTATGGAAACAGGGGACACCTATGTTGAAGCACGGGATTTGCTAGAACAAACCCTTACTCTCCTTGAATCTTCTCGTCCCGTGGAACTGGACCCCAGCCAAGTGGCCCAAGAGCTCTCCTACCTCATCGAAGAAGACAAGGTTCAGCAGATTGATACAAAAATCTTTGATAATAGTCTCTTTTTCGCTGAGGAAGGCATCCGCAGTCACTTGGTTCGTATCCTTGAAAAAAGAAAACAGAAGAGTCATGATTTAGAAACCATTCAAAAACATATCGCTACTGTCGAAGAAGATCTGGAGATTGAGTATGATAACATTCAAAAACAAGCTATCTGTGATGCTATCCAGAATAAGGTCTTTATCCTGACAGGTGGACCTGGTACTGGTAAGACGACTGTTATCAATGGGATCATCGCTGTTTATGCCCTTTTAGAAGGACTTGACCTCAGGAAAAAAAGCAATCTGCCTATTCTTCTTGCTGCTCCAACCGGACGAGCCGCTCGACGCATGAATGAATTAACAGGCTTGCCAAGCGCGACCATACACCGCCACTTGGGAATGACAGGCGACGATGATACCAGTCATTTGGAAGATTATCTGGATGCCGACTTTATTATCGTAGATGAATTCTCCATGGTGGATACTTGGCTGGCCAATCAACTCTTCTCCAACATCTCTTCTAACAGCAAAATCCTCATCGTAGGTGACAGCGACCAGTTGCCTTCTGTCAGTCCTGGACAGGTTCTAGCGGATCTGCTTCATATTCCTTTGATTCCTCAGACTCGCTTGGAAAAAATTTACCGGCAAAGCGAAGAATCAACCATCGTCACCCTAGCTAGTCAGATTCGACAGGGCATCTTGCCAGCTGATTTCACCCAGAAAAAAGCTGACCGTTCCTACTTTGAAATTGCTAGTGGCCATATTCCTGCCACCATTGAAAAGATCTTAGGTGCCGCCCTCAGAAGTGGTATCCCTGCCCGTGATATCCAAGTTCTGGCTCCCATGTACCGAGGGACGGCAGGGATTGATGCTATCAATCAGCTCATGCAAGACCTGCTCAATCCACCACAAAAAGACCAACTCAGTTTTGAAGCTCCCCAGTGCCACTATCGTAAGGGAGACAAGGTCATTCATTTGGTTAACGATGCTGAAATCAATGTCTTTAATGGAGATTTGGGAGCTATCACAGACCTGATTCCTGGTAAATACACAGAATCGAAGCAAGATGAGATTGTCATTGATTTTGATGGCAACGAGGTCTCTTACCCACGGAACGAATGGTACAAGATTCGCTTGGCCTATGCCATGAGTATCCATAAATCACAGGGAAGTGAGTTTCCTGTTGTTATCCTACCTATCACTAGTGCTAGTAGGCGTATGCTGGAGCGCAATCTCATCTATACAGCCATTACACGCGCCAAAAGCAAGCTTATCTTACTAGGTGAATTACAGGCCTTCGACTATGCTACCCAGCACATCGGAACTGCCCGAAAAACCTATCTGATTGAACGCTTCAGCGATTTAATTGAAAATGTTGAAGAAAAGCAACCAGCTGTCTCTGAAACTACCACATCAAGTGACTCTAAACAATCCTACATCCTAACCGAAGAAAACTGGGACAGCATTCCCGCCATGATTGGGATTACAGACACAGACCTCAAAGAGATTTTTAGAAAATAGTGCATAAGAAAACCCACCTAATCAGGTGGGATTTTTATCTATTAAGATTATTTAACTGTTGCTGTGCTTGTGATCAACTCAACAGCTTTTTTGATTGTGATATCGTGTTTCAACATATCAGCTGAAAGCAAGCTTTGTACTTGAGCAACTTCCATGTTGTAGTCTGCTGCCAATTGCTCAACTTCTTTTTGGATTTCTTCTTCTGAAGCATCAAATCCTTCAGCTTTGGCAACTGCTTCGATAACAAGGTTAGTCTTAGTACGTGACTCAGCTTCTGCTTGGTATTGATTGTGAAGGTCTTCTTGAGTAGTTCCAGTGATTTGGAAGTACATGTCAGGGTTGATACCTTGACGTTGCAAGTTTCCAAGGAATTCGTTTACTGAGCGGTGAACTTCTTCGTGAATCATTTCTTCTGGAAGTTCTACGATTTCAGCATTTTCTACAGCTTTATCGATTGCTGCACCTTCAACTGCATCTTTGTAAGCTTCTTCTTTAGCAGCAGCCAATTCGTTGCGGTATTTTTCTTTCAATTCAGCAAGTGTTTCAACTTCTTCGTCGATGTCTTTTGCAAGCTCATCGTCAAGAGCTGGAACTTCTTTAGCTTTTACTTCGTGGATAGTTGTTACGAATTTAGCTTCTTTACCTGCAAGGTCTTCTGCTTGGTAGTCTTCTGGGAATGTTACGATAACGTCAACAGTTTCACCAGCTGAGTGACCTACCAATTGGTCTTCGAATCCAGGAATGAATTGACCTGAACCAAGTCCAAGTGAGAAGTTTTCACCTTTTCCGCCATCAAATTCAACACCGTCGATAGAACCAACGAAGTCGATGACAACAGTGTCGCCGTTTTCAGAAGCAGCTTCTTTGATAACCAATTCAGCCAAGTTGTTGCGTTCGCGTTCGATACGCTCTTCAACGTCAGCATCAGTTACTTCTTTTTCTACATCTACTGATACTTCAAGGTTTTTGTAGTCACCCAATTTTACTTCAGGTTTTGTAACAACTTCAGCAGTGATAACCCAGTCTTGACCTTTTTCCATTGAAGTTACATCAATTTTTGGTTGCGCAACAACTTCAAGACCAGCTTCTTTTACAGCTGCTTCATAAGCGTTTGGCAAAAGAGCGTTCATAACGTCTTGGTACAGTGATTCTTCACCAAATTTTTTGTCGAAGATAGGACGTGGAAGGTGACCTTTACGGAAACCTGGAACATTAAGAGATTTCTTCACTGAGTTGAAGACACGGTCCAATTCTGGTTTGATTTGGTCTTGAGAGATAGTGAAAGTCAAGACACCACGGTTTGTTTCTTTGTTTTCAAATGATACAGACATTCTGTCATTTCTCCTTAAAATTTTTTAAATACAGTCTATTATAACATAAATGGGCGACTTTTTTCAAGTAATGAACGCGCTTTTCAATGATGGGAGAGGTACTTGCTCGCTTCTTTGATGCTAAGTTCAGCCATTCTTTCCTTGTTTTTCTCAATGAAGCATGCTACCCAAGCTGGATTCGTTTTGGAGTAGTCTCTCAGAGCCCAGCCAATGGCTTTATTGATAAAGAATTCTGTTTGATTCAAATTATGAAGCAGAATCTTTTCCAGTAATTGAACATTGGTCTTCTCTTTTCTTAACAACTGGTGGTCAATAGCGACGCGTCTCAACCAGATATTGTCTGACAGGCTCCATTGGAGGATTATTTTTTCCAGTTCCTGCTTCTCATACACCAAACTCCCTACTACTCGATCTAGGATATCCACCGTATCCCACCAAGACTTGGTAACAACCAACTGCTCTAGCTTAGGCAAATCACTGTCCTTTAGATAAGACTGCATTGCTTTCAAATAATTGGCAGCCACATACTGGTATTCTCTATACTCTTTTTCCCAGCAAGTATCTACAAAATCCCAATCGATAATCTTTGTTTTTTTCGCTTCTGGAAAGTATTTTTTATAGAGTTTATTTCTTTCTGGCGCCGCAACGCCTAGAAAGGAAAATTGATGGCGCATATAGGACTCCATAGGCCATGCTTTTTTAGGATCTTTTGCTGCTTCTAACTCCTCAAGTAAATCTGTTAGACTCATCTAAAACTCCTCATGCCCCACCAAGTGGTGCTGAAAAGCATAGACCGCAGCTTGTGTACGATCGCTAACCTCAAGTTTGGCAAGAATGTTAGACACGTGCGTCTTGACCGTCTTGAGAGAGATAAAAAGTTCGTCTGCGATGCGCTGATTTTCGTAGCCCTTGGCGATGAGTTGGAGAACATCTCGCTCACGCGCAGTCAAGTCCTCATGTAGTTCTATGTGATTGCGGTGGTATTCAACCTTCTTGCTGACCTCTTGCTCAATGGCCAGCTCCCCAGCAGCCACCTTACGGACGGCATGGAGCAGTTCGTCTGCACTAGAAGTCTTGATCATATAGCCACGAGCACCAGCATTCAAGACCGGCATGATTTTTTCATTGTCCAAATAAGAGCTCACAATCAAAATCTTGGCTTCAGGCCATTCTTTGAGGATGGCCAAGGTCGCGTCAATTCCATTCATCTCAGGCATGACAATATCCATGACAATAACATCTGGGCGCAATTCCAAGGCCAAGTCAATGCCTTGAGACCCGTTGGACGCCTCGCCCACAACTTCCACATCGTCTTGGAGGTCAAAGTAGCTTTTCAAGCCTAAGCGGACCATTTCATGGTCATCTACTAGTAAAATTTTCATCTTTACTCCTTTATCATTCCTTATCGAGCAGGGGAATACGGATATCAACTGCCAGCCCTTGCTTGGGAGCTGTTAATAACTGAACCGCCCCTGCCATATCTTCAACTCGCTCCTTGATGTTTCGCAGTCCATAACTCAAGTCATCTAAACTCCCTAACTGAAAACCAATTCCATTGTCCACCACCTTCAGCTGCAATTCAACATCTGTCTGATAGAGGTAGACATCTAGGCAAGAGGCCTGGGCATGGCGGAGGGTATTGCTGATTAACTCTTGCAGGATACGGAAGATATGCTCCTCGATTTTCTTAGGCAATTTCGTCACATTTTGCTTGAAAGCAACCTTGAGATCACTCTTGTCTTCAAGCTCTTTTAAGAGGATTTGAATTCCCTCTATCAAGCTCTTCTGCTCCAGCTCAACTGGTCGCAAATGCAAGAGCAAGACCCGTAAATCCTTCTGGGCTGTTTCTAAAATAGCTGTGACACTCTGCAACTGGATCTGCATCTTTTCTCTATCAAGCTTCAAAGCTTGCTGACTGATACCCGATAAAATCATGTGGGCCGCAAACAACTCTTGACTAACCGTATCATGCAAATCCCGAGCAATCCGCTTCCGTTCTTTCTCGATAATTTCCTCTTCCTGAGCAAGACTGTGATTTTCAGCCTTTTGAAGAGCTTCTGTCAAAAGGTTAAGTTTACCTGACAAGGACTTGAAACTGGCATCTAAATCTGGATCAGCAACCTGAACCACTTCTTGCCCTGCCAATAAACGCTTGAGATTGGCCTGCATTTTTCTTAGAGAAAGCTCTTCCACACCTCTCCAAAACAGGGCTAAGAGAAAGGTCATAGACATGCTGAATACCAACAACAAAAAGACAAATTTTTCTGTTTTTTCGACATCATGCAGGAAAAGAGACCAGTCAAAATCAAGGATTTCCAGCAAGCTGTGGGAGAGAAATAAGACAAAGAGGACAGAGGTGAGGGCAATGATTACATAGGCTTGTTTTTTCATCCTCTAACCACCTCAACATCCCCAATCATAGTGGTCAAGAAAATCTTAACGCTCTTGTTACTCTTGAGATAATCTCTCGTTTCCTGTTGATAGTGTTCATTGCGGAGGGCTCGCTTGGGCTGATTGAAAAAAGTCAAATCACCATAGAGACAGTTAACGCTGAGACTGACTTCTACATCTACAGGTACGATGATTTTGGTCGTTCCTACCATCTTTCTGAGGATAATGACATTATCGTGATTGGTTAGGATGACCCTCTCCAGATGAATAGTGTCCTTGCCCATGAGGCGAAAGAGATTGATATCATCAAACTGGCAAGTCTGGTAGCTTGAAAAATGATGGAGATTGCCAAACCAACGATTTTTCTCCTTCTTAACCGTTACCACCTCTTCAAAAACCAAATTGGTCTGCTCTTTTTCCTGGTTCATCATCGGATAAAGAAGAAAGAGGCTGTATATAACCGCAACAAAAATAGCTAGAATCACAAAGGGATTGAGCATAACGATGAAAAAGAAGAGAATGGTTGCCACCACTAAAAGAAGATTATTTCCCTCTTTACCAGTGTAATAGCGAATTAAAAGCAAAAAGAGGAATAAAATCAGCAGAAAACGCGAAAAATGCTCTGATACCATCAAAATCAGAGCTCCTGTCAAAAGACAGGCTTCGATAAATAAAAAGATTTTAAATTTTCTCATAGGTGCATCCTCTGCTTTCTATTTTATCACAATTCAAAAAAGTCACCTCGGTCTGAAGATGGAAAAAAGGCGATGGTTACGCCTTTTTCATCTGATCCTTTGCTTCTTTTAATTTTCCATATAGAAGATAGTCTACTTTTTGCAGTTCTGCTATGGTGGCACAATTAAGGGCACACATAATCAAGCGTAAATCTGCTTTCCATCCTTGAACAATGTCAATCACTTCTTCAATTGTGTAGGTTTCAACCAATTCTAGAACTGTTCGAGACAGTCCTACAGCCTTGGCTCCAAAGACCAAACACTTAATCATATCCAGCGGATTGCGAACGCCTCCACTGACCAAGAGTTCGACCTTGTCTTTCCAGTCTTGGGCATTGATAAGGGCTTGCATGGTGGACTGGCCCCATTGATTGAGATAATCACGCTGACCACTGCGACGGTTTTCAATATAGGCAAAGCTGGTACCACCACGACCTGACAGGTCAAAGGTTCGAACGCCCAATTCATAGGCTCTTTCAATGGTCTTGGCATCCATTCCAAAGCCCACTTCCTTTAGGACAATCGGAACAGGGATTTGCTTGCTATAATCTGCCAGATACGATTGCCAGCTTCTGAACATTCTTTCTCCCTCTGGCATGAGTAATTCCTGCATAACATTGACATGCACTTGTAGAAGAAGAGGATTCATCTCCGTCACAGTCTGAAGACCTAATTCGACAGGCTTATCCAGTCCAATATTGGTTCCAAGAAGGAGATTTGGATGACTAGACTTGACAGAAAAAGAGTCATCTGTAGGATCCTTGAGGGCTGCGCTATAAGATCCCGTCACAAACAAAATCTCACAGGCTTCTGCCACCTGAGCTAATTTTTGATTAATTTCTTTACCTTTTTCACTCCCGCCTGTCATGGCATTGATATAAAAAGGAAAGTCCCACTTTCGACCAGCAAACTCTGTCGACAGATTGATTTCATCCAGATCGTAAAGAGGCAAAGAAGAATGAATCAACTCCACCTCATCAAAGCTATTATAGGAACTTTTCTGCTCAAGGGCATAGCGGATGTGCTCATCCTTACGATTTGTCGTCATGTCCTATCCTTTCTTGGTATAAGAGCTCAATCCCCAGATCGGCCCAACGGTTTTTTAGGGTTTCAGTTGATTGCTCATCAAAACTCAAGGCAATACCACAATCACCACCACCAGCACCGCTACTCTTAGCAACAGCTTGCAGATCTTGACTAGCTTCTTTCAACTGTCTAAGCGAAGGCGTGTAAATATCTGCGCTCAAGCCTTCCAAGAGCATGCTAGCTACTTCTACTTGCTCGATGATTTTTTCTGCATTCCCCTGCTTCAATGCTTCTACCAAAGCAGCCACCGTTTCTTTTGAAGAACTTAAAAAATTCTGATTGATATTTTGCTTGATTTGCTGGACCATGTGACTCGATACAGCCACTTCCTTGGTCCATCCCACTAGGAAATCACATTCTAATGTTGGTTTCACTTGTGAGATAGAAAAGCCCCACTCACGCTCTAAAACTGTCGCCAAGTTTTCTTCTTCCAACCAAGCAGCTACCTTCTGACGATCAAAAGACTGGTAGAGAACCAAATCCTCTGCCACAATACAGGCAAGGTCTCCCATGGAACCATTGTCTCCTCGCTTGAGCAAGACAGCACTGGCCAGCTTGAATAAGAGATCCTGATCAACCGAAAAATCATACAGAGCCAGCAGAGCCTTGACAACCAAGATAACGACACTACCGCTAGAGCCTAGACCAAACTTTTTCCCTTCTCGTTCCATTTTTCCTCTGATTTCCAAAGAAAAAGGTCGCAAGGTCTGCTCACGATAAACGAGAAAATCTTCCACTAAAGCAATCGTTTCTTGAATCAAACTATAGTCAGGATTTGGTGTCAAATCCACTGCGAAATCAAACATATCCGAATAAATACGGTAGGTCTCAGAAAAAGCAATCTCACCCTTCATATAGATGGGAATGGCCTTTATCAAGGCTAACTGCCCTGGTTCTAAAATAGCATACTCACCTGCCCAATAGAGTTTTCCGCAAGTTTTAACAGCAATCATCTTGGCTCAAATCCTTTGTTTTTGACACAATCAAGCGATAACGTTGACCGAAGATTTCTGATAAATGCTCCAAGTCTTTCTCCTGACAGAGGACCTTGACATTGGGACCAGCATCCATAGTAAAGTAGCAGGATTCTCCTTGCTCGCGAAGCTGACGGACAAAGTCCATGGCTTCATAAGAGGCATCCGTCAGATAAGAAAAGGCTGGTGATGCTGTTTTGGTCGTGGCGTGCATAGACAGGGCATTTTTCTCCGTTAACTCCCCAACCTTGGCAAAGTCATTCTCTTTGAGATAAACCAGCATATCCTGATAATCCTTCTCAGACTGCCGCACCCAGTCGTCAAAAGTCGTCGAAGTTTCCACACAGAGTTTCATTCCGTCACGACTAGAAATTGGTTTTTTCTTGTCCTCTAGCACCAACATCATCATAGCTAGTTTCAAATCTGTCTCTACAGGGTAAATTTCCCCACTATCCTTATCCCAAGCACCTAGTGGTCCATAAAAACTCCGAGAAGAAGAACCTGAGGCAAACTTAGCCTCCTGTGCTAACTGACTTCTATCCAATCCAAGCTTGAAATAGGCATTGCAAGCCTTGACCAAGGCGGACAAACCACTAGAACTTGAGGACAGGCCCGCTGCAGTCGGCATATTGTTTTGAGTATCAATACGGACAAAACCCTCACCTTCTGGACGGTAGCGGTCAATAATCTTACTCATCTTAGCATGCTCCGCCTCATTTTGTAGCTGACCATTGATATAAAAGGCATCAGCTGTCGCATGGTCTGGCAAAGGTGACAAGGTCGTCTCCGTGTACATATTTTCCAAAGTCAGAGAGATGCTGCTAGTTGCAGGTACCATCTCTTTTTCTTGTTTCTTTCCCCAATATTTGATAATAGCAATATTTGCGTAGGAACGTACTGTTACAGGCTCTCTATCCATGTCTGAACAGCTCCTTTCTCTTCTAATCTTTCTGCTAGTTCTTGTGCGTGTGTTAAATTGTCTGCCAAGGCTATGATACAGCCTCCAAGCCCACCACCGCTCATCTTAGCACCCAGAGCACCATGGCTAAGAGCCGTTTCAACTAAAGAGTCTGCTTCAGGGCTACTGACACCAATTTCTTTTAAATGTAAATGCGCTTGACTGAGGATTTGCCCCAGTCCTTCAGCATCTTTTCGTGAAATCGCTTCTTCTGCCTGCTGGGTCAATTCTCCCAAAGCATGCAAAAACGGTAGGGCATCCTTGCCCTTACTTTGAACCACTTGAATGGCTTCACGAGTATGACCATAAACGCCCGTATCAGCAATCACCAAATAGGCGGATAACTCCATCTCAAGCTCTGTAAATCCTACGTTCTTGATAAAGCGAATAGGCTTGTCACTGAGACATGTCTTAGCATCTAAACCACTAGGATTCATATGGGCAATCATCTCCGCCCGATTGACCAAGATTTCTAGTACATCATGAGGCAGATTTGCCTGATAGTAGTCAAAAACCGCACGAATAGCCGCTATGCTGATAGCCGCTGACGAACCCATTCCCCGCTTCTCAGGGATAGCCGAGTCAATCTCACAGCGAATGCAGGCTTCTTTGATCTCCAAATACTCCAGTGAAGCATACACCGCCATGGACAAGGTATCTTCCTCATAGAGGCGCCAAGACCTCTCTGCAGGAACTACCTTACAAATTACCTCCACCTCCAAAAGAGGCAGGGAAATGGCAGGATAACCGTAAACGACCGCATGCTCCCCTATTAAGATAATCTTACTATGTGCCTGACCGACACCAATTTTTTTTGTCATTTTTTCCTTTTACTAGACGAAAAAACCGTCTCATCTTTTCATACAAGTATTTATTCTCTCCTATCTATTTTATTATATTTTCACAAAAAAAGCGATTGTTTCCATTCACAATCGCTTCTTTCATTATTGGATCCATTCACCATTATAGTTGACGTAGTAGCCATCTACAGTGGTATTCACTGCCAAAGCACCTGAGCTGTAAGCATAGTACCAGTTGCCATTGACCTGGAACCAACCTGTCTTCATATCGCCATTACTTGCATTTAGGTAGTACCAAGTTGAACCATCTTGATACCAACCAGTTGTCATAGCTCCTGATGAACGGAGATAGTACCACTTGTTACCAAGGTATTGCCAACCCGTTTTCATATCACCATTTTTATTATCTAAATAATACCAAGTTGAACCATCTTGATACCAACCAGTTGCCATAGCTCCTGATGAACGGAGGTAGTACCAGTTATTACCTAGATATTGCCAGCCAGTTTGCATTGCAGCAGTTGTTGGATCTAGATAGTACCAAGCTGAGTTATCATTGGTCCAGCCACGCACTAGCTCCCCAACCGTTAAACTGTCGATACGAGCATCGAAATTACCATCCTTCTGTAAATAATACCAGTGTCCCTCGTCATAAATCCAACCAGTTTTTAAAGTGTGATAGCTACGCTGATCTTCAAAATAATAGACTCGTTTCTCTGCTGGGCTATCATATTGTTCCCCATGATGTTTGTTGGTATTGGTAGCAGTTTTTGCTTCTAAAACTTGCTTGCCAACAAATTCTTGTAGGACCCCATCTTGGTTAAAGTAGTACCATCTTGGCATTGGCATAAATTCCAACCTCATACCATTAGGATAGGGACCAATTGTACTACCTTTAGATGGAAACGGGATATATTGCCAGCCGACAACCATTTCTCCTGATACATGATCAAAATAATAGGTCTTGCCATCAATCACTCGCCAGGCCTTTTCTTTGATGTCACCCTTCTTGTAGTAGGTTCTACCATTTTCTTGGACAAATTGCCAGCCTTCTGAATCAGAATCATCCGCCAATACTGCACTTGTTGATAGCAAACCGAAGAAAAAGACTGCTAATGCGATTTGCATCAATTTTTTTATTATTTTCATTAGACGTATCCTCCATAACTGATTATAGCAAAGACCAAACTGCATGTCAATATATAGAAAACCCCTCAAAAAAGCAGTTACATAACTGCAACTGCTTTTCTATTCTTGCATGGTGTAACCAACACCACGCACGGTTTTAATGTAGCTTTTTTGACCTTTTACATCAAGCTTGCTACGTAGATAACGGATATAGACATCCACGATATTGGTTTCGGTCGCACTTTCATACTTCCAGACACTTTCCAACAACTGCTCACGAGTCAGAACTTTCTTGCTTCCCATAAGAGTAGCCAAAAGGTCATACTCACGACGAGTCAGAGCAATCATCTCCTCGCCACGATAAACGGTATGATGTTCTACATCCATACGCAGATTGCGGTAAGACGTTGGAACCTTCATCTGACTACAGTGTTGGTCGATAAAGTCCCGACCTCGGAAAATCGCTGAAATACGAGCTACCAGACTCTCAATAATAACTGGCTTATAGATGTAAGAAACGGCAAAGCGTTGGATTGTCTCAATCTGATCTTGCAATTCTTCGCGATGGTCCAAGACCATTATCACTGAAGCTGGCTTAGTCCGACTCAGCTTCTCTGCAAAATCCTGGGCTGTCATATCCCCCAGACGAGCATTCAATAAAATCAAGTCATAGTCTGTCTGAAGAGCCGTGGAGAGGGCTTTTTGCCCCTCCTCAACCTGATCAACTCGGTATTGCTCTTTTTGGAGTTCCAAACTTAAAAAATGAGCTAGATTTCGTTCTTTCTCAAGTAATAAAATCCGTTTCCCCATGGCAGACCTACTTATTTTTCGTCATACCAAGAGTAGTGGAATGTTCCTTCTTTGTCTTTACGTTGGTAAGTGTGGGCACCAAAGTAGTCACGTTGCGCTTGGATCAAGTTAGCCGGAAGGTCAGCTGAACGGTAGCTATCAAAGTAAGTAATAGCTGCTGAGAAAGTTGGCACTGGCACACCAGCTTGAACAGCAAGAGCTACGATATCACGCACTGCTTGTTGGTACTTAGCAGTAACATCCAAGAAGTACTCATCCAAAAGAAGGTTAGCAAGGTCTGCATCACGGTTGTAAGCATCTGTAATCTTTTGCAAGAAACGAGAACGGATGATACAGCCATCACGCCAGATAGATGCGATGTCTGCAAATGGCAAATTCCAGTTGTTTTCTTTAGAAGCTACACGCAATTGCGCAAAACCTTGTGCGTATGAAATGATTTTTGAGAAGTAAAGGGCTTGACGAATCTTTTCGATCAACTCAGCCTTGTCTCCTTCAAATTTGAAGTCAGCTGGTTTTGGAAGAACCTTGCTAGCATGCACACGTTCTTCTTTGTAAGTAGAGATGTAACGTGCAAATACTGACTCAGTAATTAGTGACAATGGCACACCAAGGTCAAGTGATGATTGGCTAGTCCATTTACCAGTCCCCTTGTTACCTGCAGCATCAAGGATGTAGTCTACGATTGGTCCATCTTGACCTTCGTCGTCTTTACGGCTCAAGATATCAGCTGTGATTTCAATTAAGTAGCTGTCCAACTCACCCTTGTTCCACTCAGTAAAGATTTCAGCCATATCTTCTGCTGAAAGACCTAGCAAGTGTTGCATCAAGTCATAGCTTTCTGCGATCAATTGCATATCCCCATACTCGATACCGTTGTGAACCATTTTCACATAGTGACCAGCTCCATCAGGACCGATGTAAGTCACACATGGTTTGCCATCTTCTGGTGCTTTAGCTGAGATTTCTTCAAGAACATCCGCAACCAATTCGTAGGCCTCTTTTTGTCCACCAGGCATGATAGAAGGACCTTCAAGGGCACCTTTTTCACCACCAGAAACCCCAGTACCGATAAAATTGATACCTGAGTTTGCCAATTCTTCATTACGACGAATTGTATCTTTGTAGAAAGTGTTTCCGCCGTCAATCAAGATATCACCTTTGTCAAGGTGTGGAAGAAGGGCTTGGATAGTAGCATCTGTACCAGGTCCAGCTTGAACCATCAGCATAATACGACGAGGTTTTTCGATTGAATTTACAAAACTTTCAACGTCATAGCTTGGTACAAAGTTCTTTTCAGGATGGCAAGCAATTACATCTTCAGTTTTTTCTTTACTACGGTTGTAGATAGCAACTGTGTAACCACGAGATTCAATATTAAGGGCAAGGTTACGACCCATTACGGCCATACCTACGACACCAAAGTTAGCTTTTGTCATTTGACACTCCTCTTATTTAATTTGTTTTATTTTATCATTTTTACTTTTGAAAAGAAAGAATTTTGTAACGACTGCTTAGTAGTCCAAGTCATCCGCATGTCCAGAACCATTTCCAACAAAGTAACCTGTCTTACAGTTAAGGGTAAAGAGATAGGTTCCATCTGGCTTGTAGAGGTTGTAATAACCATTGCCATTAACGATATTGACACGTTCAAGGATGTATTGGTTACCAGTGATATAGCCACGTGAACGTGAAGTTGCTAAAATTTGCTCTAAGACACCATCCGCAAAATCCCAGGCAGAGTTATTACTATCATCAATAGCAGACTGATTATAGGCAACACGACTAGCACTTCTTTGAACAGCAACTCCTGCACTCGAGAGACCCATATTGACTTCACTGCGACTACTTCTAGTCTCATTTGAACTACTTGGTTTTGTCTCACTAATCGTATTTGAACTTGTTTGACTAGAGTTTGAACTGCTAGTTTGACTTGAACTTGAGCTAGAAACACTTGTTTGCTGACTCTTACCAAGACTGATAGCCTTATCTAGCACTTTATCAAGCTCCGTATTTCCAGTTTTAATATCCGTAAATTTAGCATCCGATTTGACTTTGGCATTGGTATCCAAAACACCATCCACAATAGCTGGTTTTTCAAATTGAGCATTGACATCTTGAATGGCCTTGATTTGCGTTGCTAGACTATCATACTTCGATTTGGCAAGCGTATGTTCACGACTACCTTCCAGCTTATCAAGCAAGGTTTTGAGTTGACTCAGTTTATCAAACTGGCTATTCTTCAAAGCCGTTTTATTGCTATCTGTATAAAAGGCATCGTATTGGCTATTGAAATCTTCTAAAATCGGCTGAACATTCTGCTCGCTAGACGATGATTGAGAAGTTTGGATTTCCTGTGTTGAGCGATTCACTTGACGGTAAACATAATAAGCACTGACACAGATAATCACTGATACAAACGCCAAAGCGGTTAAAACAAATCCTTTTTTGCTTTTCTTTTCTGAGCCTTCTTGTTCCAGACGAGAAAGGTTTTGCTCCTCTTCCACTTCTTCAGTCATTTCTATTGGATTTTCATCCTCTAGCAATAGAGAATCCAAGCCTTGCTCCTCATCGTCCAGAGGCAAGGGTGGTAAGATGTCTTCAGAAGATGGAACTTCCTCCGAAGAAGCTTCTGACTCCTCTACAGCCTCACGCACCTCTTGAATTAAATCATCCAGACTCTGAGTTTCGACTAACTCCTCTTTTTTGTATTGACGAGTCGCAAACTTATCTGCTTCGATTTCATCTTTATGTTGTTTAACATACTTGTCCAAAATGGAATCCTCAGGCAAGACCCCTGCTTCCACTTCTTCATTTTTACGAATGGCTTGACCAACTGTTAGCTCTTTTGCTTCATCAAAATCAAATCGCGGTTCTTGGACTTCTTTTTTATGACGATTCCGTCTTTTCTTACTCATGGGTATTCCTTTCTATTTTAACTCTTGGCGTTTAACACGCTGACCAAAATATTGATACAGATCCACTTTCAAGGTTCCGTTGTATAACTTACGTTTCTTATCCGCCTGACTACCATACTTACTTTCAAATGCTTCATCACTAGTTAGGATAAACTTACTCCAAGTTTTCAGTGGTGTAAATACTTGCCCCATCTCAGCATAGAGCTTGGTCACCCCTGCATCATCTGATAAACGTTCTCCATAAGGCGGATTTGAGATAATCACGCCATTGATTTTATCAGAACGTAAATCCTGAACGCGCATCTGCTTAAAAGTAATGTCTCCTGCAACACCAGCTGCCTGAGCATTAGCTTTAGCAATTTCCACCATGCGAGCATCAATATCACAGCCCATAATATCCAGTTCCAGCTCACGGTCCACTTTTTTAGCCGCCTCTGTGCGCACTTCTTGAATCAAGCGATCGCTAATCCAGTTCCATTCTTCAAAAGCAAAAGAGCGACGAAGTCCTGGTGCCATCTTTCGAGCAATCATGACTGCCTCAATACAGAAAGTCCCCGAACCACAGGTCGGATCAATCAAAGGCTTGTCTGGATACCAGTTAGAAAGTTGTAAAATAGCTGCCGCCATGTTTTCCTTGATAGGAGCGCCACCCTTTTCCGTACGATAACCACGTTTAAAGAGGCTAGACCCGGTCGTATCAATCATGACAGTTGCCACATCTTTGAGAATAGAGACCTCAATCTTAAACTCTGGGCCATTCTCCATCAGAGGGACACCTTCTGGGCGAGCATAGTGTTTCTGCAATTTCTTAACAACAGCTTTCTTAGAAATAGCCTGAACACTCGGCTCATTGTGAAGTTTAGATTTAACACATTTGGCCTTGGAAATCGGGAACCGAGCTCCGAGTGGTAAATAATTTTCCCAATCTAAAGCAAAAACTCCCTGAAACAGTTCTTCAAAAGTCTTAGCTGGGAAAGTTCCTACGATGATCTTGATACGATCTGCTGCTCGAAGCCAGAGGTTGGTTTCGATAATAGCTCTGACGTCTCCTTGAAAACGAACACGTCCATTTTCAACCTGACAATCGTAGCCCAACTCTCGCACTTCTCGTCCCACAACAGCTTCAAGACCTGCTGCCACAGTTGCAATTAAATTAAATTCTTTTTTCATGTTACAGTCTTGCAAGACCTTTCTATATGTCCACTTTAAAAAATGAGGTTGAGAAAATTTCTCAGCCCCAACCTATATGCAATTTTCTATAAGCCATGTTTTGTTCCAGAAGTGACTAGGACCACTTCCTTCGATAATCATCTGTCTACCACTAACAGCTCTAGCTGATAGCAGTCAGAATACTACGTTCGTTTCCGCGTACTCCATGCCCCGACCAAAATTTGGGTTGCTAGCTTGAGGGGTTTACCGCGTTCCACTCTCTCCGTTTCCAGAAAGACTCCGTCACTGTGGCACTTTCAAGCCTACTCTGACCTATCCAAGGACTTAGCCATTTCAACTGCCGTAACGATTTCTCGTCCCTAGGCTTATGGTTTCGCCTAGCACAAACACTACAGGCATCACAGCCTGTGCTAGCATGGACTTTCCTCATGAGAAGCAACTCTCCTCACGCGATTATCCAAAAATTGCACATCTCAAATAACTACTTAGAAATCTGAGTTATCTAAAATTTGTTTACCAAAAACTTCTTTTTCCAATCTATTCAGACGTTTCAAAATATCAAAATTCGTCATAGAACTTGTAGTTGCCGCTTCCATAGGCTCTGCTTGAACTGGTGAAGGTTTCGGTTTACGAGCCAGTTCTTCCTTCAAATCCGCAATTTCCTGACGAAGTGACTTGACCAAGGCAGCATAGGTTTCATAATCCTTAATGACATCGTCTAAAAACTCATCAACTTCTACCTTGCTATACCCTCGGACTTCACGCCCAAACTCTTGTTCAAAAATATCTTTCGCTGAAAAAATAATACTTGCCATGTCTCTCTCCATTCTCGCTTGCTAGTATTATTATATAAAAAAAGCCAAACAAAAATCAAGGTCAAAGCTTCAATTTTCGGAAAAATTTTCAGCAAGTTCATTTAATTGATCAAATGTTAATCTCTTTATAAAATAGTCCTCTTGGTTTTTCATCTTTTGGTAAAAATAAGCTAATTTCGTTTCATTTTCTTCATCATAAAAAAGATAGGAACTATTCGTGTTTTCCAGTAAAAACTGCTGGTAGTCTCTTAACTGCCACTTGTGTTCATAGCGAGGATAGGCATATTTGACAAAGTCTACCTGCTTAAAACGACTCAGTTTCATCTGATTGCCTTCATTCCAATTTTCCCCATGGGTTTCAAAATCAAAAATGGTGGCCAACTGGAAACCGTACTCTGTCTTCATTTCCTGAGCAACCTCTAAAACCCAATATTCAAAGCCCAAAGTCCCTGTAAATACAAGCCAAGTCACCCCATCTGCTGCCATAGCTTCTAAATCTTTACGTATCGCTTTTTTAATCAATTTAAGACGAGGATCCTTGTCAGAAAACAAACCCAAATCAAAAGTAGAATAGCCTAAAACCAAAGCTGTAGTCATTTTTAACCCTTCCTGTGCAAATTTATGATATAATAGAGTGATGTTATTGTACCAATAAGGAGAATTATGGTCAACTATCCTCATAAAATTTCATCACCAAAAAGACAAACATCTCTTTCTCAACCCAAAAATTTCGCAAATCGAGGAATGTCTTTTGAAAAGATGATCAATGCTACCAACGACTACTATTTGTCTCAGGGATTGGCAGTTATACACAAGAAACCAACTCCTATTCAAATCGTACGAGTGGACTATCCACAACGAAGTCGTGCCAAGATTGTTGAAGCCTATTTTCGACAAGCTTCAACGACAGACTATTCTGGCGTTTATAAGGGATATTACATCGACTTTGAAGCTAAGGAAACAAAACAAAAACGTGCGATTCCGATGAAAAATTTCCATCCACATCAGATTCAGCATATGGAACAAGTCCTTGCCCAACAAGGAATCTGCTTTGTCCTTCTTCACTTTTCTTCTCAGCAAGAAACCTACTTATTGCCGGCATTCGATTTAATTCGCTTCTATCATCAAGATAAGGGACAAAAATCAATGCCACTTGGATACATACGAGAATACGGTTACCAGATAAAACTAGGGGCATTCCCACAAATTCCCTATCTCGATGTTATCAAAGAACATTTACTAGGTGGTAAACAAGATGAATAAATACATTCTTATGCGAATATTAAAGTATACTGGAATCTTTTTCCTAACTCTCTTTATCGCATTATTTCTATTGGGCGGGGGTGTTTTCCTCTATTTTGTGAGCAAAGCTCCAGCCCTATCAGATAGTAAATTAGTTGCAACAACTTCTAGCAAGATTTATGACAATAATAACGAACTCATTGCCGATCTGGGCTCTGAACGCCGAGTAAACGCTCAAGCTAACGAAATTCCTACTGATTTAGTCAAAGCTATCGTGTCTATCGAAGACCATCGCTTCTTTGACCACAGAGGGATCGATACGATTCGGATTATGGGGGCATTCTTACGTAACTTACAAAGTAATTCTTTACAGGGGGGATCAACCCTAACCCAGCAGTTGATTAAGTTGACCTATTTCTCAACATCAACTTCGGATCAAAACATCTCCCGAAAAGCACAAGAGGCTTGGCTAGCTATCCAATTGGAACAAAAAGCTACCAAACAGGAAATTCTTACCTACTACATCAATAAGGTCTATATGTCAAATGGTAATTATGGAATGCAGACAGCAGCCCAAAATTACTATGGAAAAGATCTAAAGGATTTATCTTTACCTCAATTAGCTTTGCTAGCAGGTATGCCTCAGGCACCTAACCAATACGATCCTTACTCTCATCCGGAAGCAGCACTAGACCGTCGTAATTTAGTTCTTTCAGAAATGAGAGGGCAAGATTACATTAGTGCTGAGCAATATGAAAAAGCCGTCAACACACCTATCACTGATGGTTTACAAAGTCTTAAATCGGCTGCTACTTATCCAGCATATATGGATAACTATCTAAAAGAGGTTATTGAACAAGTAGAGCACGAAACTGGATATAATCTTCTTACTACTGGGATGGAAGTCTACACAAATGTAGACAAGGGAATTCAACAACGACTTTGGGATATTTACAATACAGATGAGTATGTCTCTTATCCAGATGATGACCTTCAAGTAGCCTCAACTATCGTAGATACTTCCAATGGTAAAGTCATCGCTCAACTTGGAGCACGTCACCAAGCAAGTAACGTTTCATTTGGTACCAACCAAGCTGTGGAAACCAACCGTGACTGGGGATCAACCATGAAACCAATCACTGATTATGCCCCAGCCTTAGAATACGGTGTATACGATTCAACTGCAACTACTGTCCACGATATTCCTTATAACTATCCTGGAACAAGTACCCCTGTCTACAACTGGGATCGAGCATATTTTGGTAATATTACTCTGCAATATGCCCTTCAACAATCTCGTAACGTACCTGCCGTTGAAACACTAAACAAGGTTGGTTTAGACAGAGCCAAAAACTTCCTAAATGGTTTAGGAATCGACTATCCTGTAATACACTATTCAAATGCTATTTCAAGTAATACAACTGAATCTAGTAAACAATACGGGGCAAGCAGTGAAAAAATGGCTGCGGCTTACGCTGCATTCGCTAATGGCGGTATCTACCATAAACCAATGTACATCAATAAGATTGTCTTTAGTGATGGTAGTGAAAAAGAATTTTCTGACGTTGGTACAAGAGCTATGAAAGAGTCTACTGCCTACATGATGACAGAAATGATGAAAACAGTCTTGACATCTGGAACAGGTTACAACGCCTATCTGCCTGGAATTCCTCAAGCAGGTAAAACAGGTACTTCTAACTATACAGATGAAGAAATCGAAAATCATATCAAGTCGAATCAACTTGTAGCACCAGATGAACTGTTTGTCGGTTATACTCGTAAGTATTCAATGGCCGTTTGGACAGGCTATAGCAATCGTCTCACTCCTATTCTAGGCGACGGTCTCACAGTTGCTGCTAGAGTCTATCGCGCTATGATGAGCTACCTTGCTCAAAATAACCATCCTGGAGATTGGACAATGCCTGAAGGACTATACCGAAGTGGCCAGTTCGTATTCCAAAATGGAGCCAGAAATACATTAAATACTCCTGACACACAACAAACACAATCAGAAGTAGAGAATCCCTCTACCACAAATGAAAATACAAGTACACAAGTAACACCTACTCCTGGTCAACAATCAAATAATCCTGCTCCAACGAATCCAAATCAGGGACAGCCTGGCCAACAAATCCAACAACAACCACAGGCCCCTCAATTTCAACAACCACAACAGTAAATACGAAAAATCCTGAGAGTTAGAAATTCTCAGGATTTTTTTACTACAAGATAGCTAATACTCAACGAAAATCAAAGAGCAAACTAGGAAACTAGCCGCAGGTTGCTCAAAACAGTGTTTTGAGGTTGCAGATGGAAGCTGATGTGGTTTGAAGAGATTTTCGAAGAGTATAAAAGAGTCGGCTACAAACCAACTCCCTTACCTTTATTTGACATGTTTGGCAAGTTCTTCTTGCGCTTTTTTATTGGATTCTTCTTTTTCTTTCATCCATTTATCTTGAGCTTTTTGGTATTCATCTACAGTGACTGCCTTATCTTGAAGTTCCAAGTATTTGTATAGGAGTGGATCACTTGTCCCCTTGTTACCAGAGAAGGCAAACGGCATCGTAAATGGTACCATCTTAGACAAGATTGGGCGACCAGTAAGTGTTGTTGTTGGGATAATCAAGGCACTATCTGTCAACCAAGCTTGGGCTGTAGCATATTTATCATATCGTTTTGCTACATCTGTTGTCTCATTTCCAGCTTCAGTTACTAATTTCTCATAGTCGTTTAGACCTACAGTTTTAGCTGCAGCATTATCTGTACCAGAATCGAAGCCAAGGTAGGTTTTAGTGTTTTCACCAACTGATGGTTTGATAATATCGAGATAAGTTGATGGATCCGCAAAGTCTGGAGACCAACCAACATTATCTGAAATATCCCAATCTTCCCCAGCTGCTGTTTCAGCAAAGTAGGTAATATTCAAGACTTCATCTTTTTGTAGTTGTTGAATATCAATTACGACATTATCTGTACCCAAGGTTTCTTCAACCGATTGTTTGAAAGATTGAACACGTTGAACTTTTGTAGTTGCTGTCTGGTCAACTGGCATATCCAAATGAATTGGGAAGGTCACGCCTTCTGCCTGTAAAGCTGACTTAGCCTTGGCAAATTCGGCCTTGGCTTTTTCTGGATTGTAGAGACCATCTTGTGCATCAGCCAGATTAACATCCTTCCATTCATCCCCATAGGTTACTAATTTTTCTTTGACCATATCGCCAAAGTTTTTCCCATCTGCTTGAACAAATGTTGGTGGCACAAAGAGATTACGCAAGATTTTGCTTGCACCACTGGCACCGTTCACTTGTGAAGCATATGCTGTACGATCAAAACCAAAGGCAATAGCCTGACGGAAATCCTTGTTTAAGAGAGCCTTTTTAGTAGATGTCTTTTGTTCGTCGCTAGTCTTAGAAGTATATTTATAGGACTGACGATCAATATTTGTTCCCACTAGATACGTAGTCGAGTCTTGTTGAGTATAGACAATATTGTCTTTCATACTCTTCTCAAGCTCTGCGAAACTTGCACTTGTTGGATAGAGACGAGCTGCTGTAAAGCTTCCATCCTTAAAGTTTTCTGCTGGTTTGCTGGTATCTTGACCATCCCAGAATGACAATTTAATCTTGTCAACATGAACATTGTCCTTATCCCAGTAGTTAGGATTTTTCGCAAATTCAACGGAAGATTTAGCCACAAGAGATTTTAACAAATAAGGACCATTATACAAGATACTGCTTGGATCCGTAGCTTTGGCAAAATCATCCCCTTTTGAGTTCAAAAACTCTTCATTGACTGGCGCAAGTACACCCATAGTTGTTTTAGAATTCCAAAAAGTTTCAGGTTTGTTCAAGGTGTATTGGACTGTTTGATCGTCAAGGGCTTTAATCCCGACTTGAGCAAAGTCTGTGGTCTCACCTTTTGCATAGGCATCTAGACCTTTGATTGAATCTTGTACCAAGTAAAGGGCTTGTGATTTCTTATCTGTTGCATATTTAAGACCTGTCACAAAGTCCTGTGCCTTAACAGGAGCATACTCTTCACCTTCTGCAGTATACCACTTGGCATCCTGACGAATCTTATAAGTATAAGTCAAGCCATCCTTAGAAACTGACCAGTCTTCTGCCATAGAGGGAACAAGATTCCCATAACGGTCATTTTCAAGCAATCCATCAATCACATTACTAGTAATGTTTGAAGTAGCTGCCTTACTGGTTGTTAAGTAGTTGAGATTATCTGGGTCTGTCTCGTAGGTAAATGCAAAGGTCTGTTCACCTTTAGCGCCTGAGCCCCCTGAACAAGCAGCTAAAACACCCGCTGCTAATAAAGTCACTCCCGCAAGAGCCAATACTTTTCTTGTTTTCATAGTCTTCTCCTTTGTTTTTTTATTCATTATAGACCCTTTTTCAAGTCCTGTCAATATAATTTTCTGAATTTTAGAAAATTATTTTTTAAACAAAAACTTTGCAAAAATATGAATATTATCAAAAATCCCTCAACTACATCACATAGTCAAGGAATTTTTAATACTTTTATAAATGAGAACTGGTGATCAATTTTACTTATTTAATCTAACTCATTTCTTACACACTGTAAAGCTGCTCCAATTACTTGGTGCATATCGTAATAACGATAGTGTCCTAAACGACCACCAAAGATAACATTCCCTTGCTCATCAGCCAATTTTTTATACGATTTATACAAATGATTATTACGATCATTATTAACTGGATAATAAGGCTCATCACCTTTTTCCCATGTTTTGGAATGTTCTTTAGTAATGATAGTCTTTGCTTGACTCCCAAACTCAAAATGTTTGTGTTCAATAATGCGAGTATATGGGGTATCAGCATCAGTATAGTTGACAACTGCATTTCCTTGGTAATTTTCCATATCCAGGGTCTCATTTTCAAAACGAAGACTACGATACTCTAGTTCACCCAACTTATAATCGAAGAATTCATCAATCATACCGGTAAAGACAATCTTAGGGAAGTCCTTCATATATTGCTCTTTATTCGCAAAGAAATCAACATTTATTTCAACATCAATATTTTCATGATCCAACATTTTTTCAACTATTTGAGTGTAGCCACCTATTGGAATCCCTTGATAGGTATCGTTAAAATAGTTGTTATCATAGGTCAAACGTACGGGCAAACGGCGAATGATAAAAGCTGGAAGTTCCGTAGTTGGCTTGCCCCACTGTTTCTCTGTATAGTCCTTAATCAATTTTTCATAGATGTCTGTACCTACTAGAGATATAGCCTGTTCTTCCAGATTTTCAGGAGTTTTGCCATTTAAAACAGCACGTTGCTCCTCAATCTTAGCTTGCGCTTCTGCTGGCGTTACAACTCCCCAAAGTTTATTAAAGGTATTCATATTGAAAGGAAGGTTATAAATCTCTCCCTTATAATTTGCAACTGGGGAGTTTGTGTAACGGTTAAACTCTGCAAACTGATTTACATAATCCCAGATTTCCTTATCCGAAGTATGGAATATATGAGCACCATACTGATGAACTTGAATTCCTTCCTCTTCACGAGTATAGATATTACCCGCGATATGATTTCGTTTCTCAATGACTTTTACTTTTTTTCCTTTTAAGGCTGCTTCATGGGCAAAAACTGCACCAAAAAGACCAGCACCAACAACAAGATAATCGTACATCTTAAGTTCCTTTGGAGTTTATTATCTGCCTCTTTTATTAGACTAGAAAAATCATTCTATTGCTTATCTTACTTCTTGTTTGTAAAATTCTTTCAAGGCATCTTGCCAGGTTGGAATGACAAATCCAGTAGCTTTAGCTTTAGAAAGGCTCATTGTTGAGTTTAGCGGACGTTTAGCTTTTGCTGGAAATTGGCTTGAATCTACTGGCTTGATTTCCACATCTGTATCTTTCAAAATTTCAACTGCAAAATCATACCAAGTTGTGTCTTCTGTAGCATCGTTTGACAAATGATAATAACCAAATTCCTTGCGGTTTTCAGCCAGGTAGGTCATGAACTCAGCCAAGGTACGAGTCCAAGTCGGACGACCGTGCTGGTCATTTACAACTGTTAAAGTCTTATGATTTTTCGCAAGATTTTGCATGGTAAAAACGAAATTTTTGCCATAATTTCCAAATACCCAGGCAGTACGGATAATATAGAAATTAGACACATGCTTCTCAACTAACTCTTCTCCCATACGCTTAGTGCGTCCATATTCTGTCTGTGGGTCTGGTCGGTCATCTACTTCCCACTCTTCTCCAACTGGTTTCTTACCGTCAAAAACATAGTCAGTGGAAATATAAACTAGAGTTGCACCATGCTTTTCAGATGCTTTTGCGACATTTTCTGTCCCCGTAACATTGATGGCATAGTCCAATTCTTTCCCTTCATCCTCTGCTGCATCAACAGCGGTGTAGGCAGCACAGTGGTATACTAAAGTCGGTTTAACTTCTTCAAAAACTTTCTCAACCATTTCTTCATTGGTAATGTCCATCTCAGCCACATCTACTGCTACGTATTCTTCATTACGCTCATCCAATAAATAACGAAGTTCAGTTCCTAATTGACCATTTGCTCCTGTAATTAAAATCATATCTATACCTTTCTAATTTGCAACTCTTCCCAATATAGCAATAAAAAGTAACGATTTCCTGCTTTTTATAATTTAATAATCTCCTGAGTCTTAGCATAATTGGCTTCAACAGCCTCTTTCTCTGCTTTCCACCATTCTTGGTTATCCGTATACCACTTGATTGTTTCCTTGAGCCCAGCTTCAAAGTTGATGAATTCTGGTTTCCAGCCCAACTCATCACGGAGTTTGCTTGCATCAATCGCATAGCGAAGGTCATGTCCTGCACGGTCAGTCACATGGTCATAAGCATCCGCAGCTTGCCCCATTTCCTTAAGGATAAGTTCCAAAACTTCCTTGTTATTCTTCTCACCATCAGCCCCAATCAAGTAGGTTTCACCGATTTGACCTTTTGTCAAGATTGTCCAAACTCCTGAAGAATGGTCATTGGTATGAATCCAGTCACGAACATTCTTACCTTCACCGTAAAGTTTTGGCTTAATTCCACTTAGGATGTTAGTAATCTGACGTGGAATGAATTTTTCGATGTGTTGATAAGGACCGTAGTTGTTTGAACAGTTGGAAATAGTTGCCTTGACTCCAAAAGAACGCACCCAGGCTTTGACAATCAAGTCTGAGGCAGCCTTGGTTGATGAGTAAGGAGAGCTGGGATTGTATTTGGTATCAGCAGTAAATTTCTCACCTGGTCCTTCACCATGACCTGGCAAATCCTTGCGTAGAGGGAGATCACCATAAACCTCGTCTGTAGATACATGGTGGAAACGAAGATCGTATTTACGTGCTGCTTCTAACAGAGTATAGGTTCCGATGAAATTTGTATGGATAAATGGTGATGGATCATTGAGTGAATTATCATTGTGGCTTTCCGCCGCATAATGAACGATAGCATCTGCTTGAGCAACCAACTTGTCTACCAACTCTGCATCCGCAATGTCACCAACAACTAACTCAACACGATCACCCAAAATTTCCTCAATATTAGAACGGTTCCCAGCATAAGTCAACTTGTCTAATACTGTTACGTGAACATCTGGAAAGTTCTCGTAAACATAGTGGACAAAGTTAGAACCGATAAAACCAGCTCCACCTGTCACGATAATATTTTTGTATTCAGTCATATTCTTTCCTTTTTACAAATCTTCTTTTTTCAAAGGTTTTACATCCTTAAGTAGTGGATGATTTTTATCTGCTTCTGAAACCTCTGCTTCTGCAAGATTTTCCCATTCAATGCCAAGGCTTGGATCAGCATAGTTCACAAAGGCATACTTGGGTTTGAGTTCAAGAGCCCAGTAGTCATTGACCAGATAACTATAAGAAACTGTATCTGATAGGACTTGAAAACCATTGGCCACGCCTCTAGGAACAAAAATTCCCTTGCTAGCATCAATAACTGTCTGATAGGTATTTCCGAAGGTTTCTCCTTCACGTAGATCAACCCAAGAACCCAGAACTTTCCCTCCATCTGCTACAGAGATGTACTTATCCCATGGTTCTGCATGCAAGCCACGGAGAACATTTTTGCGTGAGAAGGATACATTGTTTTGCAATTTTCCTTCTGCAAAGAAAGACTCTGGAAATCCAAGTGGCAGCATTTTTTCCTTTTGGAAATTTTCTTTAAACCAGCCACGGTTGTCTCCATGCACAGGGATATCAAACTCCAGCATACCTGGGATTGCATCAACCTTGTGTGCTGCAAGTGTCTTGCCGAAAAATTTATCTGTCATCTATGCTTCTCCTATCAAACGGAGCAGATACTGCCCGTATTCATTTTTCTTAAGTGGTTGGGCTAAGGCCAACACATCTTCGCGACTGATATAGCCCATGCGGTAAGCAATTTCTTCCAAGTTTGCTACCTGAACATTTTGCATACGTTGAACTGTTTCGATATACTGTGAAGCCTCTAGTAAACTTTCATGAGTTCCAGTATCTAGCCAAGCAAAGCCACGTCCCATAACCTCAACGGATAAATCTCCACGATCTAGGTAAGCCTTATTTACATCTGTAATTTCCAGTTCACCACGAGGACTTGGTTTAATACTCTTAGCAATTTCAACTACATCATTATCATAAAAATAGAGTCCTGTAACTGCATAGTTTGAACGAGGGTTTTCTGGCTTTTCTTCTATAGAAATAGCGTTCATATCCTTGTCAAACTCAACTACACCAAAGCGCTCTGGATCCTTCACATGGTAGCCAAAAACAGTTGCTCCCGACTCCTTACTAGATGCTTTTTGTAGCATCTTCGAAAGACCAGGCCCATGGTAGATATTGTCACCTAAGATTAGCGCAACGCTATCATCACCAATAAACTCTTCCCCAATGATAAATGCTTGTGCCAAACCATCTGGACTTGGTTGCTCTGCATAAGAAAGTTTGATCCCAAACTCAGATCCGTCTTGAAGAAGCTCTTTGAATCGATGTAAATCCTGTGGAGTTGAGATAATCAAAATATCCCTAATCCCAGCCAACATCAATGTTGAAAGTGGGTAGTAAATCATTGGTTTATCATAAACCGGCATAAGTTGTTTTGATGCAGCTCGAGTCAACGGATATAAACGTGTCCCCGAACCACCTGCGAGAATAATACCTTTCATACTATAGTCCCTCCTTTTTAAATTTGTTTTCATGAGTTATGTTTTACTTAGTTTGAAAAAAAACATAATAGACAGCAATTTATTTTTTAATCTTTTATTGCTTTGATTTCATTCACTTTAAAAAATTATCCTAATATTAAATCAAGAATCGCTCCATAAATAATTGGTAATAAATTCATGAAATATCCTTATAAAAAATTTGATCTAGAAATCTCTTAATTGTACTTTCTTTAAACAATGCCAATAAGAAAAAATATACTCCAAAATATAGGAAACTAGATACAGCTAAATTTAAGAAGCTATTAAAATTCTCTATAATATTTTGTATTACTATTAACAGTATGCCCGCACAAATTGATGAATAGGCTACTTTTTTGATTGAATTTAATGAAATATTACCCATTAATTTATTACGAGAAAAATAAAATTGAACAACCATTTGGACTGTTTCTGCACAAAGAGTTGCGATTGCACCTCCGATAATTCCCCAAATAGGCATAAGCAACAAATTTAAACATAAATTTACTATTGCCCCTATAGAAACTGCTCTCATAAAATATTTCTCATTACCAGTAGGGATCAATATCTGATTACCTGTAATATTGGAAAAACCTGATATTATCAAGATCGGCATTAATATTTGCATTGCTAAAACTGCCTGAATATACTGCTCTCCACCTAACAATAATATACTCTCTTTCGCTTTTATCATAAAAAAAATTGTTAGAGGAATTGAAATCATAAAAATTATTGTAGATGACTCCCTCAAAATATTATTAAACTTCGTTTCGTCGTATTTATTATTATAAAATGATAATCTGGGTAATAAAACTGAACTCACTGAAGTAACAACTGATAATAAAATCCATTTTACTTTTGATGCGATTGAGTAAATACCTACCGCGTCATTACCTTTAATAATTCCTAACATCACAGAATCCAAATTTATATAAATATTAACTGCAAGTAACGAAGCAAATAAATACCACATTGGTTTTAGATGATATCTAAATTCTAAATCCCTTCTCAAATTAAAATTAATGTATTTTCTACTCTCCAAAATATTTATAAAATTGGAAGCCAATGTTGAAAACAATGTTATCACAGCATATAGAATATAATCGTCTTTACTTTTAACAAATAAAAAGGTTAATATCAATGAAACTAATTTAAAAAATATTGAACGTTTTGTTATATATGAATACTCTTCTATTCCACTATAAAACCAATTCAAATTAAAAGGAGAGGACAAAATAGTAATACATGTGATTATTAATAAACCTTTTTCTGAACTTAACTGCTCTAATCGGAAACTCATTAAAACAAGGAAGAACGTCACTATAATAGACATTACACTATTAATAACTATCAATTCTTGGAATATTTTAGTTATCTTATCTTTATGATAACGATCCTTTGCAATCACTCGAATCCCATAAGTTGAAATTCCAAGCGAGGCGACTAAAACACCATAAGAACCAATAGATGAAAAAAAAGAGATTGCACCTATTCCTGACGGATTCAGAATTCTAGAAATATAAGGAAAAGTAATTAATGGAAACACAATATTTGTTAGTGTTAAAATAATATTTAAAATAGCATTTTTCTTTATTGATTTTTCTTTCATGCTCATCAAATATCCCCTACTATTTTTATTTGCAGTGTTTTAATCAGATATACAAAATATCCGTAAATATCCAATATAGGGTTTAACAATCTATTCTTTCCATACGCTTTATATATATAATCTAAAAATAAAAAATTTCTATTTTTCCAAAAATTTCTTACCTTATTATCACTATTCCTTTTAGTAGATTTTATAATACCAAAATTTTCTTTTGCTGCTCTATCTAATTTTTTTATACTTACTGAAAGCCTTGGTAAATAGATGCAATGTTTTTTTAATGATAAATTAGCTATTTCGTTAAATAATTCATCTGGTGTTACTAGTGATTCATTGAACAAATCTAAAATTTTCTCAAATGTGTTGAAAAATGTAATCTGAAATTCCTCAGAAAATCTATAAATTTCTATATGATTTTCATCTGTATCCAATATTGGTAGCCCAACACCATTCATAGTTTCATATCTAACTGTCGGTCCATGATCTGCAACAAAAATTCTTTCATAAAATAAATATTTATAATTAAATAAGTTAAAAAACTTTGTTTTTTGGGGATCGTCCGTAAACAATATTCCCGTCTTATTCATACTATTTGTAGTAGAATACCGTTGAAAATTCAACCCCATATAATACCCTTTTATATTTAAAGATGGAAAAGCTTTTTGAATATTATCTTGTATCGTGCCTTTCCAACCAATATCTACCATATTTATTGTAGAATTGTCATTCTCAACTCCTACAGACTTTAAATATTCTCTAAAAGAATATTTTTCTTCTTTACAGTTCAAATCATAAACATCTTTAAATAATTTATTTTGTTTTAATTTGTTAATAATAGATTTATCTGATACTTTGTCTGTTTGTTTAATTTCTGTTTGCTTAGAAATATTGTTAATATCATTATCGGAAAAATTTAAATTAATCAAAAAATTTTCTAAAGTAATTTCAGGAAATTGTCTAAAAATAACTTCAAAATCTTCATCCTCAATATTTTTAAATGATGGATATAGCGTTGATCTTCTAGAAACATAAAAATAATGTGAGTTAATAAGCTTTAAGTTCATTTTTTTTTGATAAAGATCAAATAATTTTTTTATAAAAAAACCTTCTCTTGCACAAAATAATATATCACTAGCTTTGTTAACAGATAATTCTTTGTATAACTTTGAAATAAAATAAAGTATTTCAGGTATATAGAGATTAAATAAAGATTCAGTACAAGCTTGAGAAACAACATTATTCATCGCTTTCACAATATCGTTAGGACTCACAGTCACATGTGAATCTGAATAAGATTTATGATAAGAATCTATTCCTAGTTTTTTTGGAACTTTTACATCAGAATAAATATTATCACCAATCATAAGTAAATTTATAGGTTTACAGCTCAATTCATTGATCACATATTCATATAAATTTCCTGATGACTTACGTAACCCAATTTCACTTGAAATAAATATTTTAGAGAAATAATTTCTAATCCCTAATGAAACCATTATTTTTTCAATTAGCTTTTTATCAGAATAAAAATCTGAAATTAAAATTATTTTTTTCCCATTTTGTTTTAAAAATTCAATAAAATTAATTGTATCTGTATCAATACTAATATGTCTTAATTCTATTTCCTCTTCACACGTTCTTGCATAAATTAAAAAATCTTCAAGATTATAGTCGGTAACATCTGACTTCAAACGACTTAAAATAGTATAAAAAACAAGTTGAAGTAATCTTTCATATTTAATTTCTTCCAATTGTTTTTCTTGCTTCTCATGTATTTCAGATTTTTTCCTAATTGAATAAATTTCTGTAGCAGATATTTTGAAAGAGAAATAAATAGAAATTTTTTTAGACCATTCAAATAAAATCACTTCAGGATGACAATTTCTATGGATAGTTGTATCAAAAAAATCAAAAGCAATATATTGCTTATCCTTCCATCTAACCTCTTTATTTAAATTCATCCAATCACACTCCATTCCTCTGATGTAATAATTGTTCTCCATGCTCCAATGCGCAAATCATTATTACTAATATAAAAGTACCGTCCGCATTCCAATACCAAAGAATAATATTATAGGCTACAATTTGTAAAGAAATAATATACATCACTTCATAAGTGTATTTATTTTTCAACTCGATGTCTGTCTCGCCAGTATTGTAAACTTTATTTCTTGGCATAATTAAAAACCTCTTTATCATATCAACCTATCATCTATTTGTTTTAAATTCGTTAACACCTTCCTTATAAAATTTAAGTAATTCACTAAATGTATAAATCCCCCCCCTATTTTTGAAAGCTTGTATATATACTCCTACCTCACTTATAGAAGGGAAATTTGCTGCTAATAAAGCGCCTTTATCTTTATAATATTTTCTATCATATCCTTTAAACCATGTAGAAGAATCTTGTTTCATTGTAGAAACAATAATAGGTGATTTATATACCCGTAATCCTGCCTTGATACAGTCCTGAATAAATGTTACGTCCTCTCCTGCACCGTATTTTGCTCCCCCCCCAAATAAAAGAGAAAACGTTATGTTATTATGCAATATCTTTTCTCTCCTGGCTGTAATTCTAGCACCACCAAACTTAACACCTTCAAACCTATTTATACGTCCAAAATTATTAACCTGATAAGGCATTCGATCTTCATTAAGACATTTATTTGAAAAAAGAATTACATCAGCTTCTGGATGTTTTTGATATTCTAATAATACGTCTTCATAATATGTATCTGTAAAAATCATATCGTCATCAGCAAATTGAATAATATCAGCATCCGATCTCATGAAACCTGTGTTTCGACTTAAACCAATACCTCTTTCATTGAATTCATACCATTTTACAATCGAATTTTTCAATTTCGTCTCATGGTAAGAAAATGAGTTTGATTGATTTATGATAATTGCATCAGATTTTATATTCATTTTCTCTATCAGACTGTCATCCTGTTGATTCATTGTTGATACAATGAGTTGATACTTCATATCTAAACTCCTTTATTAGCCATTGCCAAATAATATCTCTAATTTTTTTGTTATGGTTTTATTTAATGTAGTATGCTGCAAATTTTTATTAAAAATCAGCTTAAGTCTTGCCTTTAGCGATACTTTAGAATCAATAACAATTCTACATATATCTTGATTGTTAGAATCTATATATTTTTTATAAACCTTTAGTAAACACTCTGCTTGATCGTACATACTAATCGTTCGCTTTTTTGTTATTTCACTAATACGATCTTTTATAACATTTAGTACATTTTGCTTAGCTGACACCATTCCAAATATATTATCATCATGCATTCTATATTTCATTGATGGAATTTCGTCGTAAATTATCGTTCCACCTATCAGTGCACATAAACAAGTAATCAAAGAATCATGCATAATAAAAGTATCAGGCACATCATTCTCCTGAACTATCGAAGCTAGCTCTTTATTAAATACAGATGTACATCCTTGTGCACAACTAGCAAGACAAAGAATAGATTCAAGAGTATAGTTCGGCCTCTTCCTATGTGTGTTACGACCTATACTATTTAACTCTGAATCAACTAATTCACAATTAGAACAATAAAGTGCTGGCCCAGTATATTTGGAAAGACTCCATATACCTTTCTGTAATTTATTATGATTCCAAACATCATCTTGATCCGAGAAAGCATAATAATCATATCCCGGATTATCACATAACAAAGAAATAAATCCTCTTGCCGCCCCCTTATTCTGGCCTTCTATAAAAATAATTTTCCCACTATCAACATACTCTCTAATTATATTTTTAGTATTATCTGTTGAACCGTCATCTCTAATAATTAGAGTAAAATCAAAATCTTCTGTATCTTGGTTGAGAATACTTTCAATTTGCTCTTTTATATATTTTTCGCCATTATATGTGGCCATAAGTATTGCTAATCTCTTAATCATTTCCCCCATCCTTTAAAATAACTATCTGATATATATTCTAATTAGAACTGTTTTCATAACTCAAGGTGTAACTTGATTCAAAAAGTAACATAACTAATGCAATGTATGGGAATCTAGGTGCATCAGTGATTATCAAATTAATACAAGAAAACATCAAAAAAACTATAACTAGCTTCATTAATAAATCATACTGAGCTGGAATTCTAATCGTATTATCTTTGATTATCTTCAGGCTTGTATAAAACCAACTTATTAACCAAATTAGCCCGATAATCCCACTTCTAAACATAAGTCCAATCAAACCTACATCGCTTGGATAATAACGTCCTAATGGACCGGTAACAATAGAATGGGTTTCATAATATGGACTAGAAGAAATATATCCCGCTCCCAATAAGTAATGAGTTTTAAAATACTCTATATAGTATTCTATCGTAAAGAATCTAATTTGAACCCCATGATCACTATGAATTAAATTTTTGACTATTGGTATAAAATATTCTGCAGAAACAAAAGTAATAATTATAGATATCAAAAACACAACCAAAAACTTAAGTTTTTTCTTTATATTTTTTTTTAAAACAGGAATCATCATAAGTGTTGATAAAATATATAAATTAAGTGTCCTTGTTTTAATAATATACACTAAATTTATAGCTGTGAGAGCTATATTTAGAACATGGAAAATGCGTCTATTTCTCTTTCCACCTTTACTAAAAACAATACTACAGGAGATAAAAAAACTAAGAACTATTATTGTTTCTCCAATTATAAATCTAGGAGTACCATTTCTAAGTTTTTCAAATACACTTATATTTAGAAAATCAAATCCTCTTTTTGCAAAGAACATTTCAATACAAGCAATTAAATTGCATATAACACCGGCAGCAGAAATAGTACGAAGGAATAATGAAGTGTCTTTTATTGACTTTATCATAGGTCGGAAAGCTAAAAATATCATTATTGGAGTAATAGTATATAAACTCTCTTTAAAGATTACAATAGCAGGGAGCCCTTTTCCTTGTGCAGCAATAAGTCCTGAAAACCACATTACAATACTCAGTATTATTGTCCCTTTATAATATGTTTTATCAATTCTAATACCATTACATACAAATACTATTATTGATAATAAGCATGATGTTATAATCATAAAATCATATATATAGATATTTGTATACCAATAATTTGTCCCATAAAATGCCGTAACACATAACATAAGCATGAAAAACATTATACTTTTCTTTTTTATTACAAGTCTTCTATTCATAAAATCTCCGTCAATCATTACTTTTCCTATTTGAAACTCTAATATTTTTCAATGAATCTCTGTAATTAGCAAATGTGTACTCCATCCGCGTTCTGTTTGCGGGTTACATCCATTTACCATATGTACATACCCTAATCAATCCATTCCACGGAGTTCAATATATCCAAACAAATACAGTTTCCCCTTCTCTATAAAATTCCATCAGTGGAATCTCTATCTTTCTATGTACTCTCATAATATTCATAACAAAAGATACTCTCGCATGTTTTTAATATATAGTTCTAACATTTCCATTGATAATATAGTGTCGTTTTTTTAATGAAAATTCTCTCCATCTTCTATAAAAAACTTCTCCAAAATCCCCCTTGGATAGCTTATATCAAAAATTGACTATCTTTTTCTTCGTATTCTTTAATAATTGCTCTTATTTGATCACTATAATTGTCATCACGAATCTATAGTTTCCATGCTGGAATGGTTTGAAAACGGATACTTTCCAACTGTTCACGTATAAATTCTTCTCCATTGTATGTTGTCATCATGATTAAAACACTATCATTTTTCACTTGATAACTCCTTTAAAATACTAAATGTGTGCTGGAAGCCTACTTCAGCAGAAAATAATCCTTGCCATCCTAAACCTTCTAGCTTATCACTCCTAAGACTAGCATTCTGCATAGGATTAGTCTGTTTAATATCTTGATTGCTAGGAACAGCCATGGTAAGTTTCACATTGCCAACTCGAGAAACTATTTCAGCCATCTGTTTTATAGTAACAATTGAATTTGGATTGGAAACATTATAAGCTTGCCCTGACTCACCCGAAAGGAGAACACTTAGAATAGCACTGGCACAATCCAAACTATAACAATAGGATCTTAACTGACTACCTGTACTTTTCATGACAATATCACGCCCAGCAATAGCTTCTGTCATAAAAAATGATGATACACGATTATCAGAGTTCTTGGCACTAGGACCATAGATATGTCCTGGCCTTACTATCATTATTTTGATTCCATACTCGGAAGCAAAACTAGCACAAAGTGTTTCAGTAGCTCTTTTTGAACTGGCATAAGAAGACCGTACGCTAAGATGATCAACAGTTCCAATATAATTTTCGTCCAAAGGATTATTACTAGTGCTAATTCCATAAACTTCACTAGATGAGATATAAACTAGATTTGAAACTTTAGAATTTTTGGCGTATTCCAGTAGATTATACATGCCCAGAAAATTACTAGCCATTGTTTCTACAGGCTGATTCACATATAATTCAGGACTAGCAGGACTAGCAGCATGAATAATGTAATCCACTGCAAAATCAAAGTGAGGTACTTCAGTCGCATCATAGAACACAAAGTGTAAATACTCTGTTTGTCTACCAAATCGTTTTTCTAATGACTCAACCTTTCTTCCACAACAAAAAATTTTAATGTTAAAATTCCTTATTTCATTTAGCAATAATAACTGGTCAATGACACTTGAACCAATCAAACCAGAAGCTCCAGTAATTAAAATTGACTTGCCATTCAAATCATTAATATTGACGATTGTTTCTAGAGAAGATTCTACATCTTGTCTATATATTTTATTTAATAATAATGTCATTACTATTTAATCCACTTATCTCGAGTTGAACTTAATAAAGCTTTAAAAATATCGAGATCTTCTACAGTCGTAATTTTCAAGTTTTTCTCTGATCCAAGAGAGAAATAACTCTTTTCTCCGAATAGTTGCATGAGTTGGCATGATGCTGCAACATCGGTTATCCCATTTTCTAATGCTTTTTCATGAAGCGATAGAATATTATCAAGATGGTAAACATGAGGAGTTTGTGTTCGTCTCAACAAGTCACGATTCAATGCTTCTGTGGACGAAGTTGATTGTGGGTTTTCTAAAACAAATACTACCTCAGTCGTTGGTATTGCTGCAACAGCATTTCCAAACTGTTGGTATGTTGCTAAAGCGTTGCTAATAATATCATTGCTCACTAAAGGACGATTCCCGTCATGAATTAATACAGTCACATCCTCATTGGGATGAGCTTTCTTAACTGCTCTAAGACCGTTATAAATTGATTCTTGACCAGACTTCCCTCCCAAAGTTATCATCTTTAACTTTGTAATTCCAAATTGTTCTGCATAAGCCTTAACCATCTGCTCCCACCCTTTTAAAATGACAATACAAATTTCATCAATTTCTGGATGATTTTGAAATTTTTCAAGGGTATAGATAATGACTGGCTTATTTTCAACATGAATAAATTGTTTAGGGATATCTTGACCAATCCTGCTCCCGATACCTGAAGCAGTCAATATTGCTACTTTCATTTATTCTTCTCCGTAACTCAACTCTAAAAACAAATGTTGCTCCCTCTTATCAACAGGAGGAACGACCATATAATCTTTACCGTAAAACATTTCTAGATACTCTTCTGACCAAACAGGAACATTCACCATCAAAGTTTCAAAAGGAACCTTTTTATAAACATTCATATTCTCTCGCAAGTAAGTCTCGCGTCTAAAGTGTTTTCTTCCTGTAGGTATGGATACATATTTTGTATGTGAATCCTTACAGCTTGAATTACATTTATCAAGCCAATTCAACCACTTTTCAATTGGAATAATTCCAAAAAACCAACCAACCATTAACTTTCCAGCTGAATAATTTAGTTTTCTACCTTCCAGTCTAAACATTTCTTTCATCAGGGCATGATTCTTTGTTTCTCGTACAGAAGCCAAGGAAAAAGTTAAAAACATACTTGTATAACCTTGAAAGAATCGTTTCACTGGATTATTGTATACATTTTCTACAATGTAAAGATCTATAGAAATACCGCACTCCTCAGCCGAATGATCATATTTCCTACGAGCAACTGTTCCTTTTTTTCTAATTTGAGAAACATGAAGTCCCAACTCTGGATGACTTTTTGGTGATTGAAGATAATATTTGCGACTAAGACTATTATCTGACTCAAATAGAGAAAATAGTTTATCGTAACTTTCCCTCGGAATATTGATATCAACATCATCATCCCAAGGGATAAACCCTTTATGACGGATTGCCCCTAAAATGCTACCTCCACTTAAAGAATACGCTATCCCATTTTCATCAAAAAAAGTAAACACATCTGATATCATTTTCAACAATTCTGATTGGTATTTTTTCAATCCGTCATCATCTAAAAATATAATATCTGACTTATCATATTTTAATTTTACTGCCATTAACTCTAACCTTTAAATAAATTCTCGTAGTCTGTAACAATCCTTTCCCAAGTGAAAGCATCCGCAATTCTCTGATTTGATTGTCTATCTAACTCATCAATCATTTTTTCATCAAATTGTTCAACTTCCTCAATCACTTGTGATAGTTCGTCTTTTTTCCAATAGATCGCACTTTGCTCCCCAACTTCGCGATTAAAACCAACATCGAGTAGTAAATTTAACTTTGTTGATGCTAATGCTTCCAGTAGCGAAGGGTTTGTCCCCCCCACTTCATGCCCATGGAAGTAAGCAAAGGCATTCTCACGAATATACTTCAGAAGTTCTTGGTCGTAGACTGTCCCTACAAATTTTACTCGTGGATCTTTATCAAAACCAGTTTTTGCCAACAACTGATTATAAAATTTATTCTGCTCTACATTTGTAATTAAAACAAAGTCCTTCTTAGAGTTAGAAGCCAAAAAGCCACGAATCATAGATTCATAGTTATTCTCTGGAACAAATCGTCCTACAACTAGATAATACTCGTTCTCAGAAACATTCTTCTCTTTGAACCAAGAACGTACTTTTTCGTCACTACTCTTTAATATGGAGCGTGTTGTATCAGTCCCATAAGCGATATAGGTTGTCTTAGGTTGATACTGTTTATAATCTTCTTGGATATATTTTTCAATATTCTTACTATCACACACTAAAAGATCTGCATGTTTGACCATAAGACCTTCGGAAATTTTCCAATAACGACGAACTGGAGCGCTCCACTTAGCTCGTAACCACTCGTGACCATCTGGATTAACTAGAAGAGTCCCACCTATCGCTTGGATTTTTTTCTTAATTCCATGGATGAACGGACCGATTCGACAAGCTAATATATAGAAGATTGGAGCTTCATCCTTATTTTCTTTAGCAATTTCAATCGCTTTATTAATTGCTGCTATATCATATGCTATGGCTCGCGCTGGACCAATATTGGGAACATCGACGTTATAACAGATAGCACCATTATGTTCAAAAACATCTTCAGTAATCCCTGATTTTGCAGAGTTTTCACGCATACAAGCCACATAATATTGGATAGCCTTATCTTGTTGAAAGGCTGTTAATTTTTCAACAAAAGTTTCAAATCCTCCATACTTAGCAGGAATTCCTTTTGAACCAATGATATAAACTGACTTTTTCATTTCTCTCCTAATATGATGGACGTGCAGAAATCACTTCGCTCCATCTCTCATAAATACAACTTTAACAGTTTTCAACAAAATTTCAATATCTTTCCAGATTGTCCAATTATCAATATAAGCCACATCTAATTTTACAACATCGTCAAAATCGGTTATTTTACTACGACCACTAACCTGCCATAAGCCTGTAATACCAGGTTTAAAGCTGAGTCGACGTTTCTGTTCTGGAGTATACTGATCATACTCGTCTACTGTCGGTGGACGCGTCCCCACCAAACTCATATCTCCTATAAAGACATTCCAAAATTGTGGCAATTCATCCAAACTGGTTTTACGAATAAAGTGACCAATTTTTGTAACACGAGGATCATTGTCCATCTTAAACATACCACCTTGCATCGTGTTTTGATCCATCAACTGTTCTTTGATAGCTTCAGCATCGATCCGCATCGAACGGAATTTATAAAAGGTAAAATGTCGACCATTTTTCCCTATACGAGTTTGAGCAAAAATAGCTGGTCCGCCATCTTTACGAATCAATGGAACTAAAACTAGACTAGCTATACCAAAAAGAATAAGGCCGATAGTGGCACCACAAATATCGAGAATTCTCTTTGAAATCACATGACTAGTTTTATAAAAATTTGTAGAGAAAGTGACTACATTCAATCCTGCCATCTCATGAATTTGTTTATTTCGACCCAAATTCTTATCAAATGCATTAAGATTGACAGTTATATCTATCCCCATTGTCTCAAACTTAGAGATAATTTCTCCAATATCGTAGCTCTCTCCCGGAAGATTGATAAACACCTCATCCACAACTTCATGCGTTGCAAATTCAATAATTTTTTCCTTTTCAATCACAGGTATTTGATCATGTTGAAAATCAGATTTATCCAAAACACTTACTGCTACCAAGTTCCATGAAAGTTCATCAGAATCTAGCAATTTATCAAGAACTTTTTCTATATTTTTTGTTACTGTTAACAGTAACATTTTCTTGCTATTTTTTAGATTGAAAAATACATGCTTCCAATATTTCTTTACTAAGAAATTTAACAAGTATAAGGATATTCCTTCTAAAGTTAAGAAGTATACCATTCCTCTTCTAGAGATACTAAACCGTTCCTCTATAAAAAAGTTTAATACACTTATAGCTATTGCAAAGAAAAAAATATATCTTATAGTACTATTAAACTCAACTAGGTACCCTCTTTTAAAAAAATTGTTACCATAGGAACTAAAATGGAATACAAAAAAGTGGAGAAGGTATAGTATAACCATCGAAGAACGTCCAATTTCTGTCTCTCTAACAAAGCTAAGAAAATAAACCAATAAAATGACAATAATACTCTGTAATACTGCCAGAAAAATCTTTAATCCTTTTTCATCCATAAAATCTTCCCTAGGTTATTTTTTACCATAATTACCATAACCACCGTAAGAACCATATTTTTCACGTTGAACATCAAATTTATTGAGAACGACACCTAAAAATGGTTTTCCTGTTTGCTCTAATTGTTGTTTCGCTTTTTGGACATCATGCTTATTCGCCTCACCCATTGCAGTTACCAAGATGGACGCATCACACTTTTGAGTGATAATTGCCGCATCAATAACAATTCCAATAGGTGCTGTATCAACAATGATATAATCAAAATATTTACGCAATGTTTCAATCATGTCATTAAAATTTTTACTTTGTAACAAGGCTGTAGGGTTTGGTGATACAGATCCCGATTGAACTACAAATAAATTTTCAATATTTGTATCGCATAACCCGTGAGATAAATCCGTTGTCCCAGATAAAAATTCTGTTAGCCCTGTAATTTTTTCACGAGATTTAAAAACTCCTGACATAACTGAATTTCGAATATCGCCATCGATCAAAAGAGTTTTATAGCCTGCACGCGCAAAAGACCATGCTATATTTATGGAAGTAGTTGATTTTCCTTCCCCAGGGTTAACAGAAGTAACGGAAATTACTTTTAGTTTATCTCCGCTCAACTGTATATTTGTACACAAGGCATTGTAATATTCTTCTGTCTTCTTAATGAACTCCAGTTTTTTTTGTGCTATTTCTAATGTCGGCATCTCTCTCTCCTATTTCAACTTATCCAAGTTTGGTACAACTCCCAAAAGCGTCATCTGCAATGCATCTTCGATATCTTCTGGACGTTTCACACGAGTGTCCAAAAGTTCAAGAAGAAGAACTATAACACTGGTTCCAATCCCCCCTGCCAAAAAACCAATTAGTGTATTGCGTTTAATATTTGGCGAAGATGGTGATATAGCCGGTCTTGCCTCCTCCAGTGTTGTCACATCAGAAACACGAGTAATACTGATAATTTTTTGAGCAGCTACTTCTCTCAAAGAGTTAGCGATACGGCTTGCCTCTTCAGGAACTCGATCATTAACTGAAATAGAGACAATACGAGTATCAACTGGTACTGTCACTTTAATTTTATTAGCCAAACCTTTTGGCGTCAAATCTAGTTTCAAATCAGAAACAACTTTCTCCAAAACATCCTGCGATAGGATAATTTCACGATAGTCTTTAACCAAGTACGATCCTGCCTGCAAGTCTTGATTTGTTAAACCAGACTTCTCTCCTTGATTACGGTTAACTACATAAATCCGAGTCGTACTAGTAAACTCAGGTTTGATAACAAAAGTACTGTAGGCAAAAGCAACTGAAGAAGTTATAATTGTCACTAATAAAATGACTAACTTTCTTTTCCATAAAGTTCTGAATAGTTGAAATACATCGATTTCCAAAGTGTTTTGATCTTTCATATTTTCTCCTAAATTAATTGATCCATTATAATTTTTCTGGGATTTTCTACAAAAAGTTCTTTCGCTTTTTTCGCTCCATATTTCTTAGCAATGATATCGTATGCCTGTTCCATATATGGAGGTCTACTGTCTAAATTATGCATGTCACTTGCAACTACATGAACTAAATCACGTTCCAAAAAATACCGAGCTCTCTTTTTCATGAATTTATATTTTTCACCAAAGAACTTAGGTTTTAAAACATGATAACTATTTATCTGAGTATAGCACCCCATATCAATCAGTTCACGAACTCGTTTTTCATTATTCTCTAAAGCATCATAACGTTCAATATGAGCAATTACTGGTGTTATTCCCAACATCAAAATATTGCTCAAGCCCGTATGAATCTCACGATAGGGAGTATGCATGCTAAACTCAATCAAAGCATAACGGCTATCATTAAGAGTAGGAATTTCTTTTCTTTCTAGCTTTTCTAGAACATCCAGAGTATAGTATATCTCTGCGCCATAAGCAATGACTAAATCATCTGCTACTTCTTTTGCAATTTCACGAACCTTAAGAAAATTTGTTGCAATTTTTTCTTCTGGAGTCTCAAACATCCCTTTTCGACGATGCGAAGTAGACACAATCATTCGAACTCCTTGATTATAAGCTTCTCTTAAAAGCGCCTTGCTATCCTCTATCGACTTTGGCCCATCATCTACATCAAAAACGATATGCGAATGGATGTCTATCATTTTATCTACCCTCCATCACATCCTGTATAGCTACTTTAACTGTAGCTAAACTACTCTCATCTATTTCCATCATATAGAGACTACTGTCTGGCATTGCATAAGAAGGAAGATCCATCCGACCTGTCCCTTTTAAATCTTGAGAATTTACTTTATAGTTTCCTCCGCTTTCCAATTGAGTATTCACTAGATCCATCATAGTCTCAATCGGCATATTTGTCTGAAGGGAATCCTGCAATCCTTGAAGAATACTATTATAGTTTTTCAATGCCTCTGTAGAAGTTAACTTCTGAATGATTGCTACAATAACCTTTTGTTGGTTGCGACCACGATCACGGTCTCCATCGGCTAGTGAGTAGCGTTCACGCACAAAACCTAGAGCTTGCTCAGAGTCTAGATGGACATTTCCCACTGGAAAATGGAACTTCCCATGTAGAGCTGTAAATTCTTGATCGTTATAAACATCTACTCCTCCCAATAGGTCAATCAATTTCAAAAATGAGGTGAAATTCAAACGAACATAATAATTAATATCTATACCATAAAGGTTCTCTAGGGTATGAATAGATGAATCAACCCCGTATATACCAGCATGAGTCAATTTATCCTTTTGATTGTTTCCACCATCAGCAATAGGAACATATGAATCTCGTGGAGTTGTTGTAAGAAGGATTCTCTTCGTATCCCTATTGACCGTCATCAGGATATTGACATCTGAGCGTGAAACTGAACTAATGGCACCGTAAGTATCAATACCACTGACATAGATATTAAAGAAGCGATCTTTAGATACCTTAGGGGTCTCAACATCCTTGGTCATTTTTTTAGTGTAAATTTTCTTAATTTTAGAAGCATAGTCTGGATACTCTGCCTCAATAATATTCTCAAATACACTATTTAAGACAATGGCTTTGGCCTCTCCAGAAATCAAACTTTTATAAGTTGACAAGTAAGAAGTACTTTTATCAACCGTCAAATCCTTATTTTGACTCGTCTTAATATCAGAGATTAGCTTTTGAATATTCTCATTATCCGTACCTGTTGGTCCCATAACACTAGATAATTGGGCAACATTATTGATATCGCTATCCTTTAAAACGACGACGCTGAGAGAATACTCTGAATAATTTGAAGTTGCATTAATATGACTTGTAAAACCTACAAATTGTTGCAGAGCAAATACAGAAACTGAACTCACTAAAACAGCTAGTGTCAAAAAGAAAATCGTGAACTTTTCTGCTTTTTTATAGATTATTAATAGTGTGGCAATCACAGCAACTATCAAGGCAAATACTGCGACCACTATATTAACGTGCCTGAAAGCAAGTATATTGTACTTAAAGATTAAGAACAACAAAAAACCGACTAACAATAAATAGATAGTCAACAAAACTATATTAACACTTCGCTTCACTTTCTGTGAACGTGATTTTTTAAAACGTCTACTCATGATTAACACCTATACATTTAATGTTACTATTATATCACTTTTGTACGATAAATTCTACATTTACCGAGTTTATAAAGATATAGATTATTTGGACCTCATAAGCACTGATACTATTCGAAAACCTCTTCAAACCACATCAGCGTCCATCTGCAACCTCAAAACAGTATTTTGAGCTGACTTCGTCAGTTCTATCTACCACCTCAAAGCTGTACTTTGAGCTAACTTCTCAGTTACTCTTTGATTTTTATTGAGTATTCGTTTCAATCTATTTTAGCACAAAACAAATCATTTCTCAGTTTTCAATAGCCGAGTGATTTAAAAAGACAAGCACCAAAACTGATGTTTGTCTTTATGATTCTCTGTAAAAAGCTATTCATCATTATTTAACATGATTTTCTGCTTCTTTTTGAGCTTTTTCGATTGCTTTTTTGCTTTCTTGCTCCCATTTAGTCTTAGCTTCTTCATACTGTTTGGTTGTAACAGTATCTTTTTGCAGTTTCATGTACTTGTAGTTATTGCCGTCACCCTTGATACCGACCAGTGAATACCCTCTTGTAAATGGCGTTACTTTGGTTACAGATGCTGTACCACCACTTGACATGGCTGACATAATCAGAGAATTGTCAATCATCCAAGCCTGTGCTTCAGCATATTTTTCATAGCGTTTGGCTACATCTTTATTTTCGCTATCTGCATCTTTAAGCATCTTAGTATAGGTATCAAGACCCAAGCTAGCAATCTTAGCTTTATCTTCCTGGGCATCTAGACCAAATATTTTGAGGTAGAATCCATCCTCTGCATTAAAAGGATTGAGATAGGTTGACGGATCTTGGTAATCACCTACCCAACCATCAAAGTTCAAATCGTAGTCTCGATCAGCTGGCGTTGGTGCCAAGAAGGCTACGTTATTAAAATCATCTGTTGAAAGTTGTTGAACATCAATAACAATGTTATCAGCACCTAAAACTGACTCCAGGGTCTGCTTAACAGAGTTCATACCTGTCACAGCATTTTTACTTGTCTGATCAACTGCCACATCCAAGTGAATAGGGAAAGTCACACCTTGACTCGCCAATTCTTTTTTAGCTTCTGCAAATTTTGCTTGGGCTTTTTCTTTGTTAAAATAGGCATCCTGAGCATCTGCCAAGTTAATACCTGACCATTCTGTACCATAGTTAACCAATTTAGAAGCCACTACTTCTCCAAAGGTCTTGTCTCCGACTTGGACAAATGTAGGAGGTACTAGGGTGTTACGAAGAGTCTTGCTAGCTGCTTCTTCCCCATTAGACTGAGCAGAATAGGCTGTACGGTCCAAGGCAAAGTTCACTGCTTGACGGAAGTTCTTGTTCAAGACAGCTGTCTCAGTTGACTTCTTCTGCTCATCTGTCGTTTTAGCAGTGTGATTGTAAGCCTTACGATTAACATTGAAATTGAAATACCAAGAAGTCTTGTCCTGCAAACTATAAACGATATTATCCTTATATTTTTCCTTAGTCTTAGCAAAGTTAGAACTATTTGGATAAACCCCAGCAATTGAGTAGGCTCCACTTTCAAAGTTACGAATGGTCAATTCTTGGTCTGAGCCATCAAAATAAGCCAATTTTACGTGTTCAATCGATACTTTGTCATGATCATAGTAATGCGGATTTTTCACATACTCGATCGATGATTTTGATGTGAAGTCTTTTAACAAATAAGGTCCACTGTAGAGAATGCTATTTGGAGATAGAGTCCCAAAATCTTTCCCTTTTGAATTTAGAAACTCTTCATTTACTGGGAAAAGAATACTGTTCGTTGTTTTTGAGTTCCAGTACGGTTCTGGGCGTGCCAAAGTATACTCAACAGTCTGGTCGTCGATGGCCTTCACTCCAACCTTAGAAAAGTCAGAATCCGCTCCTGTAATATAATCATTCAAGCCCTTGATCGAGTTTTGAATCAAGTCAAGTGCCTGTGATTTATTATCCACTGCATACTTGATACCTGTCACAAAATCCTGTGCCTTGACTGGGGCGTACTCTTCACCATCAGCTGTGAACCATTTGGCATCTTTTCTCAATTTGTAGGTATAAGTTAGACCGTCGCTTGAAACAGACCAGTCTTCTGCCAAAGATGGAACTAGGTTTCCATGATTGTCATTTTCAAGCAAACCATCAACTAGGTTAGTAATAATAGCTGTATTGTCAGCGTAATAATCTAATAAGTAATTAAATGTAGTTGGATTTCCACTAAAGGTTGATGAGTAAGTTTTTGTATCTGAACCTGATTGACCGCAAGCGGCTAAAAGCAAAGCAGCCGCAAAAGTCAGGCCTGTACTAAGGACACGCTTTTTTGTATTCATCTTCTTTTCTCCTTTATGTTAGTTTTTATAACATAAGTTTATTTTACCAAAATAGCCAGGATTTGTAAAGTTAATTGAATTTCGAGAATGAAAGTTTATAAATCTTGGTTATAAAAAAACAAAGGATTTCTGTCTTTCATACAGTCCTCCCTTGTTTTTATACGATTTCAATTTTAAATTTTTCTGTAAAAAACATTTATAGTAATTCCACACAGAAAGCATCCCATGGAGCTAAGATTTGTTTTTCAAAAACTTCTTGAGCCACGGTGTTTTCAATTAAGACCGATTTGACGTTTCCTTCTACGGTCAAGTCTTGCTCTTCATTGGACAAGTTAGCCACAACTAAGAAACGACGGTCACCGTCCTTACGGATATAGGCAAAAACCTTGTCAGCCGTTTCCAATAGTTCAAAGTCAGCTCGAATCAGCCAGCTGTTCTCCTTACGGATTTGGACCAACTTCTGATAAGTATAGAAAATAGAATCTGAATTTGCCAGCGCTTCTTGAACATTAATTGCTTGATAGTTTGGATTGACTGCCAACCAAGGATGACCTGTTGAGAAACCAGCGTTTTTGCTTTCGTCCCATTGCATCGGGGTACGGGCATTGTCACGTCCAATGACACGGATACTGTCCATAATTTCTTCCAGCGGAACGCCTTTTTCAAGAGCCTCACGCGCATAGTTAAGGGATTCAATATCTTCTACTTGATCCAGCGTTTCAAACGGATAGTTGGTCATCCCAATCTCCTCACCTTGGTAAATATAAGGAGTTCCTCTCATGAGATGAAGTAAGATTGCAAAGGCTTTGGCAGATTTTTCGCGGTATTCTTGGTCATTTCCCCAGATTGAGACGATACGAGGGAGATCATGATTGTTCCAGAAGAGCGAATTCCAGCCGTCCTCAACTCCTAATTCTGTCTGCCATTTATTGAAAATTTCTTTCAACTTAGCGATATTCAGCTCTTTTTGATAGTGCCATTTAGGCTGACCTTCCTGATACTGAAGACCGATATGTTCAAACTGGAAGACCATAGACAATTCTTGTCCCTTTGGATCTGAGTAGAACTTAGCAATCTCAGGCGTTGCTCCCCAAGTCTCCCCTACTGTCAAGAGATTCTTATCTCCAAAGGTCGCCTGATTCATCTCCTTTAGATAAGGGTGGAGCATAGGACCATTATTGACCACCTTCTCGTCAGGAATTTTACCAATCATGTCAATAACATCCATACGGAAACCACCAATGCCTTTATCAATCCAGAAGTTCATCATCTCATAAATTTTCTGACGAAGTTTTTCATTTTCCCAGTTGAGATCCGGCTGTTTCTTGCTGAAAAAGTGAAGATAGTATTGACCTGACTTTTCATCGTATTCCCAAGCAGAACCACTAAAGATAGAATCCAAATCATTGGGTTCATCTCGCCAAATATAGTAGTCACGTTCAGGGCTGTCAGGATTTTCACAAGCCTCGACAAACCAAGCATGTTCATCTGAGGTATGATTGACTACCAAGTCCATGATGATACGGATATCACGCTTCTTAGCTTCCGCAATCAGTTGGTCCATATCCTCCATGGTTCCGAAAATAGCTGCAATCGCTTGATAATCAGCAATATCATAGCCATTATCATCCATAGGGCTGTCATAAACTGGAGAAAGCCAAATCGCTGTAATTCCTAACTTGGCTAGATAGTCTAACTTACTGGTAATTCCTGGCAAATCCCCAATTCCATCTCCGTTGCTATCCATAAAGCTCTTAGGATAAACTTGATAGACTACGGCATTGTGCCACCATTTTTCTTGCATCTTCTTACCTCATTATTTTAATAATCTGTAGTCTATGATAGCGCTTTTTAAAATTTTATGCAAGCGTTTGCCTAATCTTTTTGATTCCTTTTTTAACTCCATAGTTTCCTAACTTCCAATTTTTTATTATAATAGAGGTCAGAGGTAAAAAAATGAAAAAACAAGCTTTTAGTTCTGAACAATATTTGAATCTACAGCGCGACCACATTTTGGAGCGCATTAACCAATTTGACGGCAAGCTCTACTTAGAGTTTGGTGGCAAAATGTTAGAAGATTTCCACGCTGCTCGTGTCCTTCCTGGTTATGAGCCTGACAACAAAATCAAGCTCTTGCAAGAGTTGAAAGAGCAAGTTGAGGTGGTGATTGCCATTAATGCGAGTAACATCGAACATTCTAAGGCACGTGGTGACTTGGGCATTTCTTATGACCAAGAAGTTCTTCGTTTGATTGATAAATTCAATGAATTAGGGATTTTTGTTGGCTCCGTTGTCATCACACAGTACGCTGGCCAACCTGCTGCAGATGCCTTCCGCAATCAACTTGATAAAAACGGGATTGATTCTTATCTTCATTATCCAATCAAAGGATATCCGACAGATATGGATCACATCATTTCACCTGAAGGTATGGGGAAAAACGACTACATCAAAACCAGTCGCAACTTGATTGTCGTAACCGCTCCTGGACCTGGTTCTGGAAAATTGGCAACTTGTATGTCAAATATGTACCACGACCAAATCAATGGTATCAAGTCTGGCTACGCTAAGTTTGAAACCTTCCCAGTATGGAATCTTCCCCTTCATCACCCAGTCAATTTGGCCTACGAGGCTGCCACAGCTGACCTTGATGATGTCAACATGATTGACCCCTTCCATCTCCAAACCTACGGAGAAACCACTGTCAACTACAACCGTGATATCGAGATTTTCCCAGTGCTCAAGCGCATGTTAGAACGTATCCTCGGTGAATCTCCATACGCTTCTCCGACAGATATGGGTGTCAACATGGTTGGTTTCGCTATTACAGATGATGAAGCTGCTGTCGAAGCTTCTAAACAAGAAATCATCCGCCGTTACTATCAAACTGTTCTTGATTTTAAGGCCGAAAAAGTTGGCGAAGCTGCTGTCAAGAAAATTGAGTTGCTCATGAACGACCTCGGCATCACACCTGCAGACCGTAAGGTTGCTGTCGTTGCGCGTCAAAAAGCAGAAGAAACTGGCGGACCAGCCCTAGCCCTTGAATTGCCAACTGGGGAAATTGTCACTGGTAAGAACTCAGAACTCTTTGGTCCTACAGCCGCTGCCTTGATCAACGCTATCAAGAAATCAGCTAACATTGCCAAGGAAGTAAAACTAATCGAACCTGAAGTCGTCAAACCGATCCAAGGTCTTAAAATCAATCATCTCGGTAGCCGCAATCCACGCCTTCATTCAAATGAAATTTTGATTGCCCTTGCCATCACAGCCACAGAAAATCCTGATGCTGCTCGTGCTATGGAAGAACTTGGCAACCTCAAAGGAAGCGAAGCCCACTCAACCATCATCTTGACCGATGAAGACAAGAATGTCCTTCGCAAATTGGGTATCAATGTAACCTTTGACCCATACTACCAATACGACCGCTTGTATCGTAAATAAAGATTTCAACCTCTCCACTCTCGGAGAGGTTTTCTCTCTGTCTCAGGAGCAACCTTTATGATATAATGAAAGAAGAAAACTGAAAGGATTTACCATGTCAAAAGAAGTTATTGTCGAAAGTTTTGAACTTGACCACACCATTGTTAAAGCACCCTATGTTCGCTTGATTGGGGAAGAAACAGGGCCAAAGGGAGATGTCATCTCCAATTATGACATTCGTTTAGTGCAACCCAATGAAGACTCTATCCCTACTGCTGGCCTTCACACTATCGAGCACCTCTTGGCAAAACTCATTCGTACCCGAATTGACGGCATGATTGACTGTTCACCATTTGGTTGCCGTACAGGCTTCCATATGATTATGTGGGGGCGCCACACCAGTGCTGAAATCGCGGCTGTTATCAAGGATTCGCTCAAGGAAATCGCTGAAACTACTACTTGGGAAGACGTCCCTGGAACAACCATCGAATCTTGCGGAAACTACAAGGATCACAGCCTCTTCTCTGCTAAAGAATGGGCAAAACTCATCCTAGAACAAGGGATTTCAGATGATGCCTTTGAGCGTCATGTGATTTAAACGTAAAAAAGGAACCAGTTTTTCAGCTGGCTCCTTCTTTTTTATGCTCAAAATTCTGTCTTAGGCTTTTTCACGAATGACCAAAACACCATCTTCCATGTCAGCTTCTAGGTGTTTAGCATCAAGGTTATCCAAGTGGAAGTCTGTGACTTTGTCACGAATTTGTTGTTCAACCACACGACGGAGTGGACGAACACCCATGACTTCATCGTAGCCTTCCTCAGTCATGTATTCTTTAGCAGCTTCGCTCACTGCCAAATCAATGTCTTTCTTAGCCAAGGTTTGGTTGACTTCAGCCAACATTAAATCCACAATCTTAGAAAGGTCTTCCTTGGTCAAGTGTGAGAACTCGATAACTGCGTTAAAGCGGTTAAGGAATTCTGGGCGGAAGAATGGTTTCAAACGATCCATCAATTCTGGTTTATCTGCATCTTCTGTCAAGTTAGCTTCATAGCCAAATCCCGCATTTGAAGTCGCAATAATGACAGTGTTCTTGAAGTTCACTGTATTTCCTTGACCATCTGTCAAACGACCATCATCCAAGACTTGGAGGAGAAGAGTGATCACTTGAGGATCAGCCTTTTCAATTTCGTCCAAGAGAATGATAGAGTATGGATTACGACGAACACGTTCTGTCAAGGTATTGCTATTGTCATCATATCCTACATATCCGGCTGTTGTACCGATTAGCTTAGATACGGCTGTGCGGTCACTGTATTCAGACATATCCAAACGGATGATTGCATCCTTGGTCCCAAACATATCCAGCGCCAATTGCTTAGCAAGCTCTGTCTTACCGACCCCAGTTGGTCCTACAAAGAGGAAACTACCGATTGGGCGATTGCCTTCATCGAAACCAGCACGGTTACGACGGATAGCACGAGCTACTGCTTCTACCGCCTTGTCTTGGCCGATTACCTTATCTTGCAAGCGATGTGCCATATCTTTCAAACGTTCGATGTCTGACGCTCCCATTTGTGAAACTGGAATACCCGTCATTCGTTCTACAGATTCAGCCACATCGTTGACACTTGCAGTTACTTTCATATCTTCTGTGTGGTTTTCGATTTTCTTTTCCAATTCTGCAATGCGTGTTTTATAGTTTAGAGCTGCTTCAAAATCTTCTGCCTCAACTGCTTTTTCTTGCTTGTCTTTTTCTGCTTCAATTTCACGTTCAACAGCATGTACATCTGTTACTGGATGCTGAGCTGCTAAGTGAGCTGCCGTTACATCGACAAGGTCAATAGCCTTATCTGGCAAACTACGTTGTGGAATATACTGAACAGAATAATCCACTGCTGCTTTCAAAACTTCGTCTGGCAAGATGACATTGTGGTGTTGTTGATAGAGGTCACGAATTCCTTGAAGGATTTTATATGTATCCTCTGCTGAAGGAGCATTGACCTTGACTTCGTTGAAACGACGAGCAAGGGCTGCATTTTTCAAGATAGTATTACGGTATTCATCTTGAGTAGTTGCTCCAATCACTGTCAATTCTCCACGTGAAAGAGCTGGTTTCAAGATATCAGCAAGACCTTTAGACCCTTGACCATCACCTGTGCTACCAGCACCAAGAATTTGGTGAATTTCATCAAAGAAGAGGATAATATTCCCTGCTTCTTTCACTTCATTTACTAGATTTTGAACGTTTTCTTCAAAGCTACCACGGTATTGGGTCCCAGCCTCAAGGCCTGAGATATCAATGGAAATAATTTCCTTATTCTTAATAGCAGCTGGAACATCACCATTCACAATCGCTTGTGCTAGACCTTCGACAACGGCTGTCTTACCAACGCCTGCATCTCCGACCAAAACAGGATTGTTCTTAGTACGGCGTGAAAGAATTTCAGATGTTTCTTGAATTTCCTTGTTTCGTCCGATAACAGGATCCAGCTTGCCCTCACGAGCTTCTGCTGTCAAGTTTCGACCTAGTTTAGCAAGGACACCATCTTGTTTCATACCTGACGTATGTTGTGGCATTTGTCCATCAACTTCTGCATTTCCTGGCAATTGACCAGTTGCACGATAGTGAGCAAATTCCTCAGGTGTGACTTCACGTCCATTAATCAAGTAGCGACGGTTTTCAGAACTGTATCCGCGCATACCACCCATCAATTGGTTAAATAAATCATCCATGTTGTTAAAATTATTAAAGTTGTTGTTCATATTCTTTACCTCATTTTGTTTACTTAGTTATGATTACTGATATTGACTATCTTTGACCTTTGTTTTAAAAAATTTAGACTAGCTAAATCGCTACTCTACGTACTATTTCTGGTTTTTCTTTTTCAAGCAGGAGTAGACTATCTTTACTTCTGAAGATTTCTAGATTAAACATAGACCCCACCTCTTTCTATTTTACTTTAAATAAGTGTTCTAGCAAGGCTTTCATTTACCTTACGTTCATAATATACTACATTAGTCAGAAAAGGTCAAGGATTTTGACTTTAATTGACCAATGTTTTTTATACTCTTCGAAAATCTCTTCAAACCACGTCAGTTCTATCTGTAACCTCAAAACAGTGTTTTGAGCACTTCCTAGTTTGCTCGTTGATTTTCATTGAGTATAAGTGTTCGAGTAAGGCTTTCATTTACCTTACGTTCATAATATACTACATTAGTCAGAAAAGGTCAAGGATTTTGACTTTAATTGACCAATATTTTTTAGAATGCAAAAACACCCTGAAACATCAGGGTGCCATTCTTACATCAAATATAAAATTGCTAGGGTCAAGAGACTAGCTAGAAGCCCCACTCCCCAAAAGAAGAAGTCAACCTTCCACTCGCTCCAAGGATTTCCTTTACCAGACAATCCTCCAAGTTCAAAATGGTGATGCACAGGCGTCATACGGAAAATACGTTTACCACCTGTCAGTTTGAAATAGCTGACTTGCATCATGACCGAAGTTGTTTCAAAGACATAAACAATTCCGATAATCAAGAGAGTCCATTCTTGGTGGAGGGCCATAGAGATAGCTGCCAGCATTCCACCTAAAGCCAAACTTCCCACATCTCCCATAAAGACTTTAGCAGGCTTATGGTTAAAGACAAAGAAACCAAGCAAACCACCAATCATACCCATAATCACCAGAAGAATATCCATCTGACCTTGCACATAGGCAATAACTCCATAAGCTGACAAACTAATCACAACGGAAATACTAGCCAGACCGTCAATACCGTCTGTCAAGTTTACTGCATTTGAAAAACCGACTAGCCAGAAAAGGGCGAAAAGAATATAGAAAATCCCTAGATGCACTTGGTAACCAAAGACTGAAAGCATATCGCCCCCACGCTCATAGAAAAGGTAGAAAACGACCCCACCTAAAAGCTGAAGAGCCAATTTTTGCTTAGGATTCAGCCCCTCATTGATTTTACGGAAGACCTTGAGGAAGTCATCTAAAAATCCGACAAGTCCATAAAGGACCAAGATGAACAAAATCATCCCCACATTATTGGTCAATTGTTTTGAAAAAAGAGCAAGAAGGAAACTCACCACAACTGCAGCAATAAGGAAAACAAGTCCCCCCATAGTTGGCGTGCCAGCTTTTGCCTGATGCTGTTTGACATCCTCATGCATCTGCTGGCCTGTAATTTGCGCCTTTCTATAAAATTGGATAAAGGCTGGAATTCCTACCAAAGTTAGTAAAAATGTCACAATTCCAGCACTGATGGAAATAAACATATTAGTCTCCTAAAGTTAATGTAATTTTTTTAATGTCCTTGATGGCTGTATTAGCACGAACATCTTGCTTCTGCACAGTAGAGCCCGAACCTTCAAATACAAGTTCTATATTTAACCACTTAGAAAAAGCTTCTGCGGTTGCTTTTGTCCAACCATACATATCTGGAACTTCCTCTGCTTTATCAGATAAGAGGAGAACTTGCTGGTTAGGTGCAAGATTAGTTCCTTCTTCTACAGATGATTCTTTAATCTTTGTTCCTGTTCCTACAACGATTGGTTGCACAATATTGCGACGTAAGGCTTCCGCCAAATCGCCAGGTGAAATATCCTTGATGCTAGGCATGGCATAAGCGCTTTGATTGGTTACCTGATCTAATGTTTTAGCGGTAGATTGCAGGTTAAGGGAATCTTTCATAGCCACTGCCCTTTCCAAAATAGGATTGGCAAATTCTCCCAACTGGATACCTGAATAATGCTCAGGCTGTTGAACTGTCACATAGAGGATAAAATCAGGATTTTCAGCAGGGTTCATCGACACAGCCGAAAAAATGTAATTGGTCGTACCAACTAAGTAACCTCCATTTTTCTCATCGGCAATCTGGGCTGTACCGGACTTGAGGGCGATATTTTGACCAGGAACAGTTACAGTTGGCTTGCCTGTGCTGTGGTTATGCATGGTTCCATAAACTGGATCTGTTCCTACCAAAACCATGTTGGTTCGAGTTAGACTGGCCGCATCTTTGGAAACAGGATTTCCTACAATCTCTTTTTGAGATTTCCGAACAGATTGGTCATTTGGGTCATATAAGGCACTGATAAATTTAGGTTCTAACATGACTCCATCATTGGCAATAGCCGTGAAAGCACGAATCATTTGCGTCTGGGTTACTGAAATCCCTTGTCCAAATGAACTCTGAGCAATATTTACGATATTGTCAGCCGGAAGTTGACCTGCATATTCATCCGTCAAGCCAAAACGAGTCGGAACACCGAATTTAAAGCGATTTAGATAATCAAGCCAGGTAGCATCTCCCATCTTTTGCTCAAGAAGCGTCATCCCAACGTTACTTGAGTGAGCGAACCCTTGAGAAAAGGTCATCATTCCGCCACCGGTCAATCCTTCATTGACGTCCCAATCTCGGATAGTAGCATCTGCTACTTTTAACTCACTACTATTGAAAACTTCTCCTCCTGGGAAAGTGTTATTGTCAATAGCAGCAGCGAGCGTCATGACCTTCATGGTTGACCCTGGCTCATAGTTACTTTGATAGAGGATATCACGCCAAACAAAGTCCTTGGTAAGTCCTTCCTTAGTATCGGCATCAAAGGTTGGTCTCTGCGTCGTTGCAAGAATCTCCCCCGTTTTAGCACTAACCAAGGTAGCCGTCATATACTTGCCTTTTACTTTTTCTTGAAAGGCATTCATCTGTGTCTCCATGAAGGACTGAAGGGTGCTGGAAATAGTCGTATAAACATCCTTGCCATCTACTGTTTGTTGGGAAACTTGTTCTGTTCCGGGGACAATATTACCCAGACGATCTTTTTCATAGGTAATAATACCGTCTTTCCCTGCAAGAATACTGTTCAAGGAACTCTCCATCCCAGAAGTTCCCAGCAAACTCTTGCTTCCATCTTCATTTTCATGGAGTTGAGCTAAACCAATAAAACTAGAAGCGAATTGTCCATTTGGATAGCTTCTATTAGGGCTAGTTGTGAAGTCAATTCCTTCAACACTAGCGTCTTTTAGATCCTTTTTAATAGCCATCATATTGGCATAGGTAATTCCATTTCCTTTTGCTCCAAAAGAAACTTGAGTCAGATTCGGTTGAGACAATTGTTCTTTCACATAAGCCTCGTCCATATCCAGATACTTATGGAAAACCTCTGCTACCTTATTAAACTGGGCATCTTCTACATAAAGAATTTTACCCGTTGCTGATTTGTATTTTTTATCAATGACAGCATAGACATTATAGGAGGTTGCGTCCTCAGCAATCGGGACTCCATTTCGGTCATAAATAGTCCCACGTTTGGCAGGGACTATACGAGTTATTTGGTGAACTTTCTTAGCCTCTTTGACTAGATCCGTTCCAAATTTACTACCACTCCCGATAATAACAGCAAAATTGACCAAAAAGACAGCGAAAAGTACGACAGCTAACAAGCTGATGTACTTCCCCACTATTTTACGGTTTTCTGCTGGAGATTTACGGTTTCTAATCGCAAATCGGGTTATTCTTTTTGTCCACTTCATATCTTACTCCGCTGATCGAATATTCTCATTATTCAATTTTAAATCCTTAGAATTTGCGATTTCTTTCAAGCGTTCTGCCCTCAACAATTCATTTACCTCTTGTTTGGCATCATCCAACTCTGTCTTCTTCTCCTCTATCTGCGCATTGATTTTTGTCAAATCATTTTGTACTTGTAGGAGTCGGGTCTGCATAAAGATAATACTCAGCGCCAAAACGAGAGCTGTAAACGCAATGGAAAGATAAAAAGCCTTCTCCACACGGGAGAATTTTTTTATACGATTCTGCAAGAATTGACTAGTTGTTTCTTTTTTATCTACCATTTTTCCTCTTACTTGTGAATTTTTCTGGCCACGCGCAACTTGGCTGAGTGCGAGCGGTTATTAGCTTCTAATTCTTCTGCACTTGGCAAGATTGGCTTACGGGACACCAATTCCATCTTGGGCTTGAGATCATCTGGGATGAAAGGCAAACCTTTTGGAACTTCAACTGTTGAAGCATCCTTGAACAATTGCTTGGTCAAGCGGTCTTCCAAGGAATGGAAGGTAATCACTGAGATTCTACCATCTAGAGCCAACATCTCCATAGCCTGCTGGATGGACTCATCTGCCGCTCCCAGTTCATCATTGACTTCAATTCGAATAGCTTGGAAAATCTGCTTGGCAGGATGGCCCTTCTTCTTGAGCTCCTTGGCAGGTTTAGCCGACTTGATAATCTCTGCCAACTCAGTCGTAGTCTCGATTGGCTTGACTTCACGCGCTTGTTCAATCTTACGGGCAATCTGTTTAGAGAATTTATCCTCGCCATACTTGAAGAAAATACGAACCAAGTCATGATAGTCATAGTGATTCACCACTTCATAGGCTGTCAGACTAGCATCCTGATTCATCCGCATGTCCAGTGGCGCATCCTTTTTATAAGAAAAACCACGCTCACGCTGGTCCAGCTGAGGACTAGACACTCCCAAGTCATAACAAATTCCATCAATTTCCTGAACACCAGCTTCGCGCAAACGTGCCTGTAAATGACGGAAGTTATCCTTGATAAAAGTCACCATTCCCTTTTCAATGTAAGGAGCCAAGCGTTTTTGCGCATTGTCAATGGCATTCTGGTCTTGGTCAAAGGCATAGAGATGGCCTTTTTCACTTAATTTACTTAATAAATATTCGCTATGGCCTGCTCCACCCAAAGTCGCATCAACGTAGATACCGTCAGGCTTTACGTCAAGCATATCAATCGTTTCGTGGAGTAAGACCGTTACATGATGAAATTCTTTTGTCATATCTTATCTATTTTACCACAAATCTGACTAGCTTGCACTAGTCAGACAAATAGGCCAAAAACAAGTAAGAATTTCTTTAAGAAATATGTCAAATATGCTTGACATCCGCTCTATAGAAGAATATAATGTAGTCAAATATATACGACACAAATCAGAAAGGAGACCAGATGAATCGTGTGAAAGAATTTCGCAAGGAATTGGGTATTTCCCAGCTCGAACTAGCCAAGGATATCGGTGTCTCGAGACAAACCATCAATATGATTGAGAACGACAAGTACAATCCAACCCTGGAACTCTGTCTCAATCTCGCCCGTAGCCTCCAAACTGACCTCAACAGTCTCTTTTGGGAGGATAATTTTTAAAAAAGGAGCCAACTTATGAAAAAAGAAACCTTCACGGAAAAACTCATCAAACGCACTTACGGTATTTCTGGTCCCCTTGACGAATACAAACGACGCGAGGCTGATCGTATCGGCAACCAAATCTTTATCATCCTCTTTTATCTGATGATTTTCGGAAATCTTATTCCACTCCTTCTGGCCTATAAATATCCTCAAGAAGTGGCTCTAGTCTATCCTCCTCTAATTTTAGTGATTGCCCTCATCGCTGCTGGCTATGTCACCTACCAAATGAAAAAAACAGGGATTACAGCTATTGATCCAGATATGCTGAGTGAGAAAGAAAGTAAGCAACTACACTACCCAGGTCTGAAAGCAGGTTTGTTCTTTGGTCTATGGATGTTTTTTATAACTCCTCTTCTCGGTATACTCATAGGTGAAGGTCAGGACTATTTTCATTCTCTTCTCACTATAAGAAATGGTGTATCAAGCATTCTAGGTTCTATTTTCTTCGGAGCGAGCATACAGTTCCTCATCTCCCGTCGCATTGCAAAAACTAAGAAAGATCAAGATGAGGATTAGGAGGTGCCCTATGAAAAAAGAAAAGAAACAGTTACGTTATCCTGGTCTGAAAGCAAGTTCGATTTATGGAACAATAATATTTTTTATAATTCCACTCATTGATACCCTAACAAGTGAAAATCCAAATTTTATCAGTTCTCTTCTAAATACAAAACATATTTTTAAAACTATACTGGGAGCTTTCTTTTTCGGAGTGATGATGCATATTGTCGACTCACTTCGTATTGCAAGGGCTAAAAAAGACCATGATTAGGAGGTACCTATGAAATCATTACTAACTTTACTGACCTATCATCTTTTGTTCAGTTCTCTTCTCATCTTCATCATCATTTCAGGGAACTTGCCAATCAGCGAGATATTCCTCGGGCTAGTCTTTATTCCAGCCCTTAACAAAGGACTGACTTATCTAAAGATTGACTCCCAAAAAACGCGCATACTCAACTTAGCACTATACTTTATAATTCTATCTTTTCCACAACTGATGCTCGCCTCAAGCGGTTGGAAATATTATTTACTGTTCACTATCTCTATCCTTTCTTCTATCACTTATCTTTATTATCTCTATCAATTCGTAAAAGAAAGTCAGTAAAACCACTCATTTAGGAGGTTACTAGCATGAAAAAAGAAGACTTCACCACTCGCCTACTTCGAAATCTCTTTCATATCCAAGGCCCTTTTGATGAATGCCGACAAGAGATTATCTACAAGGCTTGTGCCCGTTCTATGGTTCAAATCGTTTATTCTTCCTTCTTCCTCTTCTTATTTTATCTGTTATTTGGACGCTTCATAGAAACCGTTCGCTATGCTATGCCCTATGTTTACTCTGGACTCATCTTTTTCATTACCTTAAAGACTCAAAGAGCTGTCAAAGAACTCCATCTGGAAAAAGATGACAAGTCAGAAATCATCCTCAAAACCTACAGCAAAGGCCAAATCAAATTTCGAAGTTGGATTGTGTTTATCGGTCTTCAGATTGGCCTCTTTACCTTACTCATCTTTCATAAAGTCTTCGTTCAGCAGATGTTCCTTTCAGATTTTGTGAAGTTGCTCATGCAATTCGATAAAAGTGTTCCTTTCCTGATGTATGGCCTGATTATCGGTAGTATTTTCGGAACCCTGACCTACGGGTTTCTATCACTACAGGAGGAGAAAACTCCTAAACATACCAAACAGAAGGAGAAAAGCAAGCAATGACTTCACTATATGATTTTTCCGTCTTGAACCAAGACAAGCAAGAAACTCCACTAAATGCCTATCGTGGGAAAGTTCTCTTGGTTGTCAACACTGCTACTGGATGTGGTTTAACGCCCCAGTACCAAGGACTTCAAGAACTCTATGATCGCTATCAAGAACAAGGTTTTGAGATTTTAGACTTCCCTTGCAATCAGTTTATGGGACAAGCACCAGGTGGCGCAGAGGAAATAAACACCTTCTGTAGCCTACATTATCAAACCACTTTCCCACGTTTTGCCAAGGTCAAGGTCAACGGTAAGGAAGCAGATCCCCTCTATGTCTGGTTGAAAGACCAGAAATCTGGCCCACTAGGAAAACGAATCGAATGGAATTTCGCTAAATTTCTCATCGATCGTGATGGGCAGGTCTTTGAACGCTTCTCTTCAAAAACAGACCCCAAACAAATTGAAGAGGCCATACGAACCCTACTATAATTTCACAATCTCACTATGATTAGGTTTCTTTTATCCTAATGAATAGTGAGATTTTTTGATGGGCTTTGACTTGAATAGGAAAACACCCCATGATATGAACCATGAAGTGTTGTAAAAATGATACATTCATAGCAGACAAGGCACTACTGACTGCTATTCTTGACTCCTGAGTATGTATAGGTCCTATTTCTGGGACACGCTTTTTCCGTTACCACCCTAAAATAAAAGCTATGCTCCCGCCCATCCTTGGCATTTTCCTTGTTTAAAACAAAGTAGTTTTTCTGATTCATCGCCATGGTTCGTAAGATGTCATCAATCAAGAAAGTCAAGGGTACGTTCATGGCAGAGTATTTTTGAAAATCCTCTTCAAAACGAATATAGTCATCTGAAAAATAATCCATCTGCAGTTTGTTTTCATACAGCTCTTTTCTAGTCATAAACTCCCTCCTCCCACAGTCGAATTTCGAGGACATCTGCAACCTCTATCAACCTATATCTCTCGTTTGTCCTAATAGATAGAGTCTGAGGCGATAACTCTCTCACCACACCGATGATAGTGGTTTTCTGCTTCTTTTCCTTTAGCACAAAACTTCCCCTAAGTTGGCCAACATAAAGCTGAGAAAGCAAGTGCAACTTATCATCTGGAGTCAAATCCGTCGAAAAATCAACACGGCTTTTTTCTTCACTGAGCGAACTGGTGTGTTCTGAAAGGTAAAATCCCATCCACTTCTTCATACCTGTATCTTGATAATCTCGCGCGGATTGAAAAGGTAAATAAGAACGATCAATCATTGTAATCCATCTAATCCTCCAGCAGAATGTCCTCCAATCAGCTTGCTTCTAGCAAGACTCCTAGAGGCTTCTTCCAGTGCATTGGCTCTTAAAAGGGAAGTGAAACCAAATTGTTCCCGAATGGAGTCAATGGCCGTCTGGAGCCTTTCTTCTTTTTCTAACTTGTCAACATCATCAAAAAGGGAAATCAAACCAAAGGACTCATCCACAAAGCCTGAATAGTTAACTCCGACACTTCTAACCGCTCCAGAAGTGTATTTGTTATGAAATAGCTTCAAAACATAATCCGTTAAGACAGCTGTATTATTGGTAGGTTCGACCTTCATTTGTGTGTGAATAGACGACCTAGCCTCCTGTTTAGAGAAACCGACATAGATAGAAACAAGGGTTGTTTTCTTGCCCGCCCTTCTCAGTCTAATAGCCACCTGCTCCGCCATTTCTCGGAGAATAATTTCAATATCCCGTAGCTTCACGTAGTCTCTCGGCAAGATTTGAGAATTCCCCAAGCCCTTGGATTTGGCTTTATAGGGCTTATGAACATTGCTCTCATCAATCCCGTTAGCATGAAACCACAAACGCAAGCCAGACTGACCCAGAACCTTCTTTAGCTGGTCGGGATTACTGGTTGCCAATTCCTTGATGGAAAAAATCCCCAGAGCATGCAAGCGTTTCTCCATCCGCCTGCCAATCCCCCAAAAATCCGTCATCTTGGGAATGGACCAGACCTTCTCTTCCACATCCTGGTAAGACCAGTTGGCCCTCATGGTCCGAGTGTGCTTGGCTTCATTATCCAGAGCCAACTTGGCCATTAAAGGATTGGCATTTGACATGCCCACTGTAGAGTAGATCCCTGTCTGCCTCCAAATATCCCTCTGAATACGAGCAGAAAGCATATCCAGCTTGTCTTTGCGAGAGAGACTCTTGTCTGAAATGAAATAATTAAGTGAACTAGTCAGGTCAATAAAGCCCTCATCGATAGAGTAGGGATAAATATCATCTGGACTGCCATAATTCTGAAAGATTCGCTGGATTTCCATATTGACTGCGATGTACTCATCCATCCTAGGTGGCACAATCAAGGTCACTTGAGCCCAATCTTCGATGTAGCGAACATAGTCTGAGTCGGTAGGTAGCCCTTGCTTTCGAGCATTGTAATAGGAAAATTTTCGCGTTTTGATATCAAAAGGCAAATCATAGGCCCGACCAACATTTGACTTGCCAAAAATCTTCTTAAACAGGGGAGAGGAGGCTAGGATAAGACCAGTTGAGTTATCCGCGCGACTCATGACACAAAGCGAGGTTTTCAGCGGATGTAAGCCCCTTTTCACACACTCAACACTAGCATAAAAGGATTTCATATCGACAAAGGCAATGTCACTTTGGGGCTCTCTGGAATAATCAAAGTAGCCCATTGACTAGCCCTCCATCGGTACAAAATTCCCAACGATAATGCCAACAATCCGAGGATCTTCCTCATAGGAGATGAAAATATCCTTGTATTTAGGATTGATAGAGACCAGACGCAATCCATTCTCCTCTCGATAGACCCGTTTGATATAGGTCTGGTTGTTGCAAACCACTGCATAAACCGCCCCGTCATAGTCAAATCCTGTCTCTCGAATCAGAGCTACTGAACCATTTTGGTATTTAGGTTCCATGGAGTCCCCAGACACCCATGACGCAAAATCATGAGCCAATTCCTCATTAAAGTAAACCGTATCAAAATTCTGATCATCGTAGACCGAAGCCCCAATACCTGCTGACATGCGTTCATAAACACGGTACTCGTAGAGGCGCTCTGGCATAGCTATCACTTTCTGGGCTTGCTCCTCTTGAGATAGGTTGCGAGCATAGAGAACAACCTTCTCCTGCCCTTGCTTGGAGAGGCTATGGTAGAGACGGACAATCTCGATCTGAGTAAAATATCCTTTTGGCACTTTTAAAATATTCTCTAACTGAGTAACTTTCTCCTTGGACGGTTCCTTGACTCCACGTTCCCAAGCTGAGTAAGCTTGGAAACTAATCCCAAGTTGCTCTGCAATTTCCTTCTGTGTCAGTTTTAACTCTTTCCTCCGAGCCTTTAATTTTTCTGGCTGATACATACTTCACCTCCTATTATGATGCTTTAATGGACACTATCTCCCTTAGAAAGACTAATCGATGCTTGAATCCATAATTTCAAAACTCAACCATTATGGTTTAGTTTTATTATATAAAAAAAGTAGACAAATGTCCACTAGGAAAAGCAGAAACATCGTGAGTTTTATACTCAATGAAAATCAAAGAGCAAACTAGGAAACTAGCCGCAGGTTGCTCAAAACACTGTTTTGAGGTTGTAGATAAGACTGACGAAGTTAGTCACATATATACGGCAAGGCGACGTTGACGCGGTTTGAATTTGATTTTCGAAGAGTATTAATCAAACTAAAAGGATCTAGCCCTATACAATACAGAACTAAATCCTTTGAATAAATAATTGATCTAACTTTTAAAATTCCTACAGAAATTCCAGTTTTTCTCTATTTGATACCAGACATTAGTTTTTCAATACGTGGAACGTAGAAGAGTAAGATAATACCGAATACAATCGTAATTCCTCCAACAATTCCATAGTAAGCCACTTCAGTTTCACTTGTATAAAATTTTACAATTTGAGCATTGATAGCTTGGGCAGCTGCATTACTCAAGAACCAGATAGACATCATTTGTGCTTGGAAGGATTTTGGTGCTAGCTTAGTAGTGACTGATAGACCAATAGGCGAAATCAACATCTCCCCCACAATCACAATAGCCCAACTCATAATCAACCAGAAAGGACTGACCTTAACATCTGTCCCAAAGAGCATCCCTGGTAACATCATCCACAAGAAGGATAAACCTGCTGCTAATAAACCGTAAGCAAATTTCTTAGAAGAGGACGGTTGCTTTTTACCCATTTTCCCCCACAACCATGCAAAAATCGGCACATAAATCATAATGAAAAGTGGATTGATACTTTGGAAAAAGCTAGATGGGAAATGAATTTGATTTCCAAATACATTAAAGTAAAGTCGAGTTTGATCATCCGCAAATAGAGCGAGAACAACAGATCCCTGCTCCTCAATAGACCAGAAGAGTACTCCAGCGATAAATAAAGGAATGTAGGCAAACACTCGGGATCTCTCAGTAGCAGTTATTTTATGACTAGATAAAATTTTGAAGAAATAGTAGATTGGAATGATTACCGCAATCACTGTAAAGATATTAACAATCATATCCACGTTAAACTGGTGAGTAAAGACTAAACCTATAACCACGAGAATAACCATGACAAGTGTAATCAGCAAACGTTTAATCAAGGTCTGCTGGTCCTTCTGCGAAAGTGGATCAGTAGGGTAAAGACTTGATTCAGGCAGGTATTTCTTCCCATCTAAAACATACTTCACCAAACCAAAGAACATCCCAATGGCAGCTAATGAGAAACCTAGATGGAAATTGACTTCCTGACCTAGATAACCTACTAGATAAGGGGCAACGAAGGCACCTAAGTTAATACCAAATACAAAGATACTAAAACCTGCATCCCGTCTATCATCCTCTTTCTCATAAATTCCCCCAACCATATCTGAGATATTGGGTTTTAAAAATCCAGTTCCAAAGATAATCAAGGCAATAGAAAGATAGAGAGCCACTTGTCCAAAAGGTGTTGCTAAAGCAATATGCCCTAGCATAATCAGAATCCCACCGTAAAAGACAGTCTTACGGCTTCCTAAAATACGGTCACTGACAAAACCACCGACAACCGAGGATAAAAATACCAGCGAGCCATAAATCGCCATAACCGATGCAGCTGTGGTCTTATCCATTCCCAATCCACCATCTTGCACACTATAGTACATATAGTAAAGTAGGATAGCTCGCATCCCATAGTAAGAAAAGCGTTCCCACATCTCTGTAAAGAAGAGGGTGGACAAGCCCATAGGATGTCCAAAAAATGTTTTCTGTTTTTCCATATATATTCTCCTTGAACGATATAATAATTCATTTTACAGAATTTTCAAATAAATGTCAAACAAATCCTGTTTGTTTTAGAAAATTTTCTGAAAAAATCACACGTCTCATACTTAATTCCACCATAAAAATCCGTTTCAGACTAACTTCCACTTCGGTCAGGCAAGCGAAAGTTACTTTAAAAAATCACCTTTAAAAATTTGCTCTTGTTTAGTTTAAAAATGTTTCAAACCTTGAAACATACTTATCCTTTCCTCTTCAGTAAACAAAAAACATCCCTATGCCAAACTTGTAATTACTAAAATACAAGTCAATAAGCATAGAGATGTAAAACTGTTACACATTAAAAAATAAATAATTAGCAATCAAAGAATAGAAATTGTGTACGAAATGTCTCAATTAGTTTTCATTAGTAAATATCATTTCCAACAAACGCCCTCTCAATTCCTTATCCTGATGATGCAAGATATTCATTAACTCATGAGAATTTTTGGCATTGATGAATTGATTTAACAATCTATCTTTTAATTCATATGGAAGAGAAGCCGTCTTTAGTAGTCTAAAAACTTCGTCATTTAGGGATGTCCTTTTATGATCTTTCCATTCAAATCTAGCTGTATCATTCTTATTTGGCAATTCAATTATAGACACATTCGTTCCTTTAAAATGAATTCTATGCCTTCTATTGCTTGGAACGATACTAGAATCTCCTTGTAATGCCAACTCTACCATTCCTATTTCCCAATCGATTGATAATCTTGTTTTATATCTTTGACCATTTTGATCTTCAATCATTTCAAAAGAATGTTGCTTGCCTGGGAATACATACCAATCTACAACTTCAGGTAAATCAACACCCATACCTATCTCAGAACCAACCAAGGGAATGATTGCACCACTTTTTGCAAACACAGGTATAGTCGAAATGTCTCTATAAACACTTAACTTCACACCACCTGTGTACTTTTTCTCTGAAAAGAAGTCATACCATTCACCTTCTGGGAACCATACATCCACTTTTGCAGATTGGAATGCCAAATCCATCTTTTCTACAATGGGAGCCACCATCAGTTCTGTTCCAAAAAAGTATTGATTTGGAACATTATAACTCTCATCATTCTCTGGGTAGAAATAATACATTGGGCTGATTAATGGGGTACCTTCCTCATGTGTTTTTACATTCATGGTATATAGATATGGAATCATCTGATGTCTCAAACGAAGGTATTTCTTCATAATCTTAGATGTTGTTTCTGAAAAAAACCAAGGTTCTTTACTATTAAAGGGGCTTCTAGAACTGTGTAATCGAGTAATCGGACTAAAAACACCAAACTGTAGCCATCTGGTTTGTAGCTCTTCGTCATAATCCCCCAGCATGTGCCCACCGATATCATGACTCCACCAACTATAACCGATATTAGATGCTGTTGCTGTAAAATAAGGTTGAAATCTTAAGGAATTCCAACTAATAATGGTGTCCCCTGAAAAACCAACAGGGTATCGATGACTACCCGGCCCTGCATATCTTGATAAAATCAACCCCCCTTCTGCATTTTTACAACTATCCTGATAGTGATAATGGTTTAAAAGCCACAGCGGATCCAACATGCCTTGAGTCCCTTGTTGCCAGTCAATCCACCAAAAATCTACTCCCTGCTTTTCTAGCTCATAATGAACATCTTTAAAGTAGGCTTCCCTAAAAGAGGGATTAAAAAAATCAAAAATAGCAGGTTCTTCTAGTTCTACATTTAACCCCAATCGTTTTGCGACTTGAGGATAAGCTTCTTCATAAGCCCGTATACCATCAGCAGGATGGACATTTAAGGAAAGTTTTAACTTCCTATCATGAAGTTCTTGCAATAACTGTTCTGGATTAGGTATTAAGTTTTTATTCCAACTATATCCTGTCCAACCACTTCCAAAACGGGCTGGAATGTCAGTTATATGCCAATCCATATCTAACACACCGATAGATAATGGAATTTTCTCTGTTTCAAATCTGTCCATTAAATCCAAGTATTCATCCGACGTATAAGGCCAATATCTACTCCACCAATTGCCTAAAGCATATCGTGGCAACAAGGGTGTTGAACCAGTCAAATGGTAAAAGTCTCTGATTGCTCCTCTATAATCATGCCCATAGGCAAAGAAATACAGGTCAATTTGATTTTCTCTCTCAATATAACCAGACTGTTCATCCCAAATAAATCCTTGAGAATCATCCAATAAGGCTATACCATTTCGGCTAATAATTCCATCTTCTAACGAGATTGCTCCATCTGCCTTATCCAGAGTCCGAGCTGTTCCTTTTAACGTTTCAATAGATTCACCAAAATACCAGCGACTACCATATACGGCAAAATTTCCTTTTAATTCTATAAATAAATTTTCGGCGTTAAATTCTCCTTTATTAAAGTGCAAATGAAAATAGTCCGTCATAATATCTAGTACGTTTGATGTCTCGATATAATCTAACGAAACTTGACCAAAATCTCTATTATAGATAAGTTGTGTCGTTCTATCCTCAAAACTTCCAGTTTGAGAGTATTCTAACCTTACTAGCTTGTCTGTTAATACAGAGATTCTATAAAACTCTCCCTTAAAAATTTTCAATTTGTTTTCCTCCTTTTATGGTAGCATAAAAACAGAACGCACCATTTTTGATGCGCTTTTCATTATTCTAAATGCAATGTTCTATCTATGACAAATAATACTCAATTGAAAAAATGTAGTGGACAAAATATCTTTTAACAAATCAAGATGTTATTAAAGAGTTATCCCTTTTCAACCTTTCTAAGATAGGATTAATAAATAATTTCAAACTCTTACTAGCAACCATACGATATTCAAGATCGCGTGCTTTTTGCTCATCTCGTTCTTCCTGCTTATTTCTTAGAACTGAAGAATCTGGATAGGTATATAAATTATTCGGATCAATATAGTCCTAAGAATCCTAACATTTACGCTTCATTAAGCCATCCCCAGAGCAAGAGCTTCATCTCGTAATTTTTCAACATCACTAACCGTAGGTCGCCATCCTTCAATCATATTTGTACTTAAAGCATACCAAACACTCTTAAAAACGGATCGGTTTTCAAAAGCTACTCCCATGATTGTCATCTTTTCTTTATCTATATCTAAGGACATATGCTACCTCTTTTAGTTACATTATACCATGTTTCTCTGTAGCTTTTAAATATTTTATTTTGTCTGTAATTTCTAATTTTTCAGCGCATTCATCCTATTTTATAAACCTCAAATCCAAATATAAAACGCATTATTTTCCCTTTTTAACTAATGATACTGAGTAAAAACTTAACTTCAGGAAAAAACGAAGTAAGACTAAGCAAAAATCAAAGAGCAAACTCGAAATACTGATTTTAGACTGAAGATAATACTAGAATGCTAATTAATGTTTTTACAATAAAGAGCTGACGACTTATGTTGCTTTTGATTTCTTAAGAGTATAAAAACCAACAATAAAGTAAACTTTCGAGTGTTTTGAAACGTTGATATAATCGTATTGATTAACGTTTTGAGCAACTGACCTTGTCAGATTGCAGCCACATTTGTAAGCGACTAAAGTCGCAACAACTGTGTCAATTGCACCAATTTAGTAAGAAAGTACAAAAAGAACACCCCGAAAGGTGCTCTTTGTAAGTATAGTAATTCTCTCGAATTAACGTTTACTAAATTGTGATGCTTTACGAGCTTTCTTAAGACCTGGTTTGACAGATAGATATTTCAGTAACTATCAAAATCGTACTATAATAATTCTAAACATACTTTCTATACTTTGATAATTTGAAAAATTTGAATAAGTTTAATTAAATAAGGTAATTTATCTTCCTACGAAACGATGTAAATAGTAGTTTAATATCAGAACACCTTTATCGATTAAATGATTCTCAATTTTCTTTTCCACACAATACCTGGTCATATCCTTTTGGAATAGATTTCAATGGAAAAATAAGAACAACTGATTCATCCTACTGTTCTCCTATTTTATCAAAAATGATACCCGATGTAATATATTTCCATCTTCCATTTTTTAGTTTTTCATTCACCAAAGATTGTCCAGTCAATTGAAGCAAATTCTATATGTAAGTTCTTTCCGGTTTCTAATTGCTCATTCCCACTAAAAATTGAATTTAACTGATTTATAAAAAATATCCCTTTAGTAAGTTCAACCATTTTTATATAGCTTGCCACCCCATATAGATGTGCTATATATTGCTCCTTACTTCCAGTAAAACTGTTTTTATCTAAATGTTCTTCCAAACCAAATTTCTTGATAAAGTAAATCTCTTTTCTTAAATTTCTAGTGACTGACCTCGGTACAGACAATTTTTCATTTACTATAATCCCAGTCACTCTCTTCCTATCACCAGGCTTTAGAAAAATCGTCTTCTCATTATTTAAAGAAAATTGATAACTACGAATTATTTCTTCTACAATACCTTTTATCCAGAATATTTTACTATTCCCAGAGATAGTTATATCATCAGCATATCTCGTGTAAGATAGTCTATATTTTCTACAAAGATTATCTATCCTTTTATCTAGTTCTCGACAAACTAAATTAGCCAAATAGGGACTGGTCGGAGCTCCTTGGGGCAACTGCCCTCGAAATACACAAATATTTGCTAAAGCAGTTGCAACATCCTTATTGTATCCCAGTTCAAAAAATAGACTTCTTACCTTCCGAAAATCAATACTCGGAAAAAAATCTTTGATATCCATTTTAAGGATGTATTTTTTCTTTAGATGAATAGAAGCATTTAAAACGATAGATTTCATAGGCATGAAACCAGTAGCACTGGGATCTGACTGTACTTTATACAAAATATTATCTAAAATCCATCTCTGCATACTCTTTAAAGCAATATTGGGAACATTTAAGACTCTATTCCCTCCATTTCTCTTAGGGATGGTGATTTCTTTATACAATTTATTATGTGAGTATAATACTTTATAAAAAAACTTTTTATTAGTACCAATGTTTTCCCTTAATTCTTCTAGATTACAAAAAACAGGAATGTCAAGCTTTTTTAATTCCTCTAATTGACTCATACTTCCCCTCTTCCCACAAAGTTACTACAACTAACATAACCTTAATTAAACTGTACCAAAAAACACTAAAGAAACTCATTTTTCATAACTAAAAACAAATGTTTTTTGGGTGCAGTTTAATTAAAATTTTCCTGTAGGACAGTAATAGCTGCGGACCCCGCAAAGCGATACTGTCCTAGTGATAATTTTCAATCGAAAATTTCACTCGTTAATTAATTTATTAATTAACGACCGACCTTTAAGAACTTTTTTTCTTAGATTAAGCGACTCGCTTATCAGACACTCTAACTTATAGAGATAAAAAAGGAGGTTCTTTCTGCTCTCCAATCCCCATAAAATCTTTTTTGATTTTTTGGAAATCAACTTTATGGAGTTTAAATTGTTTTAAAAAATCCAATCCTTGTTCAGAAAGTGTGTAGCTGTTATCAATAAGTTCAATCAAATTCTCATCTTGACATTCCTGCATTACACTATCAGTATAACAAATAATTTGCGAAAGTTCAATTTCCACAATATTTGATCTTTGTTTTTTATTATTTTTAACATACAGTAGTACAACAGCTTTTTGCCTAATCTCTTCCGGTATTTTATTATAAGTCATAAACCACTGTAGTTTATTGCGCTCCTTAACCCAATTACTCATAAATTTATAACTTCCCCCATTCTTTTTATCTCTTGGGAATAAGGAACGCCAGCCATTATCTATAAGATTATCATTCCAAAACAACTCTAATGTATTATTAGGGGTATTTCTGTAAGTCGTTAATACCGATTCAGTATCCTCATAACCTAAAGGATTGCAAAAATTTCCAAATGCTTCGATAATACTCTGTTCTTCATAAGAATTAGCAAAGTACTTATCTGATTCCTCATATGACGCTACCTGCCCATTTAAATCTTCTGAACTTAAGAACTCCTTAATAGTATTCTTAGATACTTTTGTAGCATGGATACAATAAATAATGAGTCTAATATCATCACCTATATACTTCTTTATCAATCTTATAAAGTCAATAATCGTTTTACCGGAACCTGTATAATCGTCAATTAAAATCAAATATTTCTTATTACTTAATCTCCTCTTCCATTCAACTTTCAGCCTTTCAGATTCCAATCTATAAAATCTATCGTCATAATGGCTAAATTTCCCATCATTTTTTTCCAAAAACTTAGCCCTTCCATACTCTAGATTTAAAATATCAGTGAATTCATAATAAGCATGATTAGGCAGTTCATTTATATCTATGTATAGATTAAGTATAGCATTAGAACTATTATGTTTATATGTTTCTTTATTCAAAATACTAGAAAAATGACATTCACTAAAATTAATTCCGCTGCATGACAGTTGCTCTACTAAACTTTCATGAAACTTCTTTAATACAGTCAATATTTCAGCTTTGGAATAATATTTATAATTATCTTTGATACAATCCAAAATAATTTGTTTTACTTCCGAACCATCATCTAACTGGGATAAAAAACGACCTAACCGACGTCTAAAACCTTTTATGTATTTTTCTTCATGGTCCTCAATATGATTCCTACTATAGAATTTTTGAACTAGTAGATTGAATTCTTCACTATTACTCAATGGAAAACCTCCATTCGGATTTTAGCGTAATATATTCTATTTTTTTATAAATTAACTAATACATCAACAATTCTATTTTATCATATTTCATGCGCAAACTCGGTTCATTATTTTAAAACTCCTATAAAAATATTATCGTACTCTCCAATATTTCTAACTAGCCTCCCTATCTATTTGATCCCCTTAATTGAATGGTATATATTCCATGTTTGAAACATAACTACTATTAAAAATATCGATGCATATACAGAAGCATTGAAAATACAGTTATAAATAAGTTTTTAACTAAACCATCATTTAGTAACCTTATGAAATGCGTTTTTTGTCATCTGATCTCCAAAGTAGCAATTTAAAACTTTTGAACAAGTAAGGAAAGCGTCGATATACTAAAGAGAGTTTTTAACGAAGAGAAACCCTATCCGAATTTGGATAGGGAGGAAGTGTTTTAAAAGAAATCTGAGCATCAAATCAGTATTCAGACTAATAAATAATAATGTTTGATAGAATAAAAGTAACAAATATATAGTTAGAAAGAAATAATCATGGAAAATTTAGAAGAAATTTATGAAAATCTTTATGACTTTGTTAAAAATTTAGAAATCTTGATTCAAAAAAATATTTTTAATAATCAACAGATAGACGAAATACATTGCTTTGTAAATGAAATAATGACACTCTGCAAATCAAAAAAATTTAACTTAACTTCGACCGACTTAAAATCACTTAGTTCATTAAATGAACTACTAATAAAAACTCCAGATTCAGCTAAGCTTTATTTGATTGAGCAAGTTGAAAATTTCTATACCGATGTTCTTGAACCAACTAAGAATGAATTATATTAAAGAGTCTGGGATATAAGAAACTATTGTCCCAGACTCTAACATTTATTCTGGCCCGAATATATCTAAAAACGTAGGATCATAAATTCGATATTTTCTATCTCGAACAAAAAATTGATAAGGTAATATATAATTTAGAAAGATCTGTTTAATTTCATTAAAGTCAAATAATTTTCTAGGGTGCCTATGCAAATCTAAAAAAAATTCCCATTCTTTATTTTCTTCAAATAATCTTTTAACAGAATCAGGAACTTCCTTATTTAATAATTTTAATAACTGTTCCTTCTTATTAGTAATGATTGATAATGGAATATATGCATATGACTGAACTCCTAACTTATCTCTCATTCCAATATAAATCTTATCCTCGCAGGCAAAGACAGCCTTTCTGTCAAGGTTTTCTCCCTTTTTCTCTTTGAATTCTTTATAATGTTCGTTGATTTTATCAATAACTAAATAAATTTCTTCATCATTATAGTTATAGTAAATGAGAGTATCTATTACCTCATTAATTACACTTGAGATATCTTTATCTTCAATATGTATATGTTTTCGATTACCCGTAGATATATTTCTCCTATTAAAATTGATAATATCAATAATATTAGATTTAAAATCAAATAGATTTTCTATTGGTATCGTCTGTATTTGACTGATCGAGCTTTCAAAATCATCCTTTAATACTCCAAATTCATCTGGCCAATCATTATCTTGAATATACCGTGCAATCTCGGAGTTTTTATTTTCAATTCTTAGAACAGATGTATTATTTGAATTTTTAAGCCAGTTCATTAATTCACTTTCATGAAATTCTTTCATAGCTTCAACCGATTTAAATCTTTCAATCTCCAATTCCAAAGCATTGGGTTTTGGATAAATTAATTCTGAACTTAACGTATTACTTGAATAAACATCAAATTTGTGTCTAAATTCAAAATCTGGCTTTCTATCCTTAAAATATCCCTCAACAACAATTCCAAATAAATCCCAAAGAAAAACACCCTTCTGATTATTCATTCTCGATAATCTTGGAATAGTAATTGAAAAGAATGGATTATAATCCATTGACTTTAGCAAACTTAAACTCTTTTTCTGAACATCATCTAAATCAGTCATATATAACAATAAAACTAATTGTTCAATCAATAATTTAATCGTATTAATTTCTTCTTCTGATATCCTCCATATATAACCAAAATCAAAATCTGAATGCTGATTAGCTCCATCAGTTGCAAAATAAGCAGCAACTTCAGGACTAGTTGTAAAATCAATCAAGTCTGTTTTGTAGCCATAATGTTGAGCAATTGCATAGCACTTTTGAATACTTTCCATATCATTTTTAAAATCTAAAGCTGGATTCTGTAAAAAACATTCTACGAAAAAATCTGTTTTCTCCATTTCCATTTCATCATAACTCACTCGCGAAGCTGATGATTTAATTGGCCAATCATGAATTTGTCCACGATAATAATATTTCTTATTTGATTTTTTTTCATCCTTCTTTAATTTTCTTACCAATGAATTAATATTTTCAAATCTTTTCATGGCAACACTCCCCTTTTCTCTCAAATAAATTAGACGAATATTATGATTTATAATCCTCCATTCCTTGCTCGACTGTGTTTTGTTCACCTGAAAGATAGTCAATACTTACTTCAAAAAAAATGTGCAATGTCATTCAATTTTTCAAGTGATGGTGTTACTTTCCCATTCTCCCATCGAACATAGCTTTGTTGACTAATATTTAATTTCTTCGCTAATTCAGTTTGAGTTAAACCAGCACTTAATCGTAATGATTTCAGTTGTTCCGCAAGATTCATCTTTTTTCCTTAAAATATTTTTAAATTCGTTTACAAAATACTTGTTTACAAAAAAATATCAGACTTTTAAAGTTATTATCTGATCATTGAAAATTAAATAAAAAGTGCGTCTGACAACCAGAGGATTAATTGCCAAAATTACACTAAACTTCGTACCTTTATTGTAAACGTTTTGGAAAGAAACGTCAAGTCTGTTTAATGGCCTGATGGTTGAAGTGAAGATTTAAAACCCTCTTTATTTGTCTCGCACCTAACAGAGCGAGACGGACTAATAGTCACATAAAAAAGACATCCAAGAGAAAATTCTTGAATGTCTGTAAACGTTGATATAATCGTATCGATTAACGTTTTGAGAATTGTGATGCTTTACGAGCTTTCTTAAGACCTGGTTATTTCTACATCATGATATTTATGGTAAATTATCACTAAAATCAAGTAATTTTAAGAGATAAATCCTCAATCTTTACATATATAACCCTTTTAAAAATCGAGAGGTTATCAAAGGGTTATCACTTTTTTAGTTTTCGGAGCTTATGTAATTGAGAAATATGAACTACTGTATCATAAAGATGATGTACAGTTTAGCAACAAATGTACAGTTTCTTCGTGCCAGTGCAATTTCATTTTCTATCCTGAAGATATTTAAATATCCCTAGATGTTATTTTTAAAAAATTGAAAAAAAACAAACAAATAAAATATTATTTCTAAATATTTGAAAATAATGTCTATTTGTATTATACTATCTTTGAGGTAACTATTATGAACTATATTAAAAGACCACATTATTTAGACTTTTTAAGAAGACATCGTGACCGCCAAATCATTAAAGTTGTGAGTGGAGTTAGACGAGCTGGTAAATCTGTTCTCTTTCAACTCTATAAAGAGGAGTTACTAGCAACTGGGGTAGACGAGGATCAGATTATATCCATAAATTTTGAAGATTTGAGTTACTATGAACTGCGACATTTTCAAACATTATTTGCTTATATAAAAGAGCGGTTAGTTGAGGAGAAAACATACTATATCTTTTTAGATGAAATTCAACATGTTGAAAAATTTGAACTGGTAGCAGATAGTCTATTCATTCTACCAAATGTTGACCTCTATTTGACTGGATCCAACGCCTACTTTATGAGTAGCCAATTAGCTACAAACTTGACTGGTCGGTATGTTGAGATAGAGGTTCTTCCTTTGTCATTTGAAGAATACCTATCAGGTCAAGCTCTCTCAAAGAATCTGAATACAACAGAAATTTTTAACAATTATCTCTTTAGTGCCTTCCCTTACTTATTGCAAACATCATCTTACGCTGAAAAAATTGACTATCTAAGAGGAATATATAACTCAATACTGTTAAATGATATTGTCACTAGATTGGGAAATCCAAATCCTACTATTATTGAGCGCATTGTCCGAACCCTTCTCAGTAGTACAGGTAGCTTAATATCAACAAATAAGATTCGCAATACTCTGGTCAGCCAAAATGTTTCAATCTCCCATAATACTTTGGAAAATTATTTGACAACTTTGACAGATAGTTTACTTTTTTATTCCGTTCCACGTTTTGATGTAAAAGGTAGAGCATTATTACAACGCTTAGAAAAATATTATCCCGTTGATTTAGGTTTACGACATCTTTTATTACCAGACCACAAAGAAGATATTGGGCATATCTTGGAAAATATTGTGTATTTGGAATTGAGACGTAGATATTCACAAGTATATGTTGGTAATTTAGATAAATATGAGGTTGATTTTGTTGTTGTAACTGATCTTGGTCACTACGCTTATTATCAAGTCAGTGAAACAACACTTGCTCCAGAAACACTAGAAAGAGAACTTAGACCGCTAGAAGCCATTAAAGATCAATTCCCAAAATATCTATTAACAATGGATACGATTCAGCCAACAGCCAATTACAATGGTATTGAGAAGAAAAATATCATAGATTGGTTACTAGAACAGTAGATAATCATAAATCATACAGCTAACTAGATTTGTAACAGTCTGTTATCAATGATTTTACCCAAATCCTAACAAGATATAAGGAATTTAGAACACTGACACTTGAAGTATAAAATGGAATCTATAACTTCTGAAAACAATATTATTACTCAAGATGATGAACCTCTATAGAATTAATGAAGCTAGGAATTAAACGGAACTATAAAGAAAAAAAGACTGAGTAATCAGGCCTTAAAATCCTAAACACGCATAGTATCAAGTGTTGAAGAAACTTGATATTATGCGTTTTATTATGGAAATATTTCCTTCATTTTCTACTGAAATAGGGTTTGTACTAGCTTATTTTCTCTATAAAACAATAAGGTGAAAATAAGGTAAACTTTGAGGTGAACTTTTTCAAAAAACATAAAAAAAGCACCCATAGGGCAAACCTTTGAGTGCTTTGAAACGTTGATATAATCGTATTGATTAACGTTTTGAGAATTGTGATGCTTTACGAGCTTTCTTAAGACCTGGTTTTTTCTACATCATGATATTTATGGTAAATTATCACTAAAGTTAAGTAATTTTGAGAGATAAATCCTCAATATTTACATATATAACCCTTTTAAAAATCAAAAGGTTATCAAAGGGTTATCACTTTTTAGTTTTCGGAGCTTATGTAGTTGAGAAATCGACTGCTTTTTTAGTTATTAAACTAAATTTCAAGTTGGTATTTACAAAAAATTATTGATACCCCTAAAGCAATATCTACACTATTTTTTTAAGTGAATATTATTAAAGATACTAGCTTTTAAAACAATGAAAGGAATATTTCCTAAACTAGGTATACTTGTTTTATCAAAAATCTCAATTAGAACACCTATAATAGCTCTTAAAACAAATTTTTCAGTAGATTCGTCAATCTGTTTTCCAGTTCTTAATAGAAGTAGATTTCTTTGTATATAATCAATAAAATCTATCATAAAAAAATCATTAATATCATCTAATAAATTAAAATAAGCAATTGCTGTTGGTAGACTGTTGATTATATAAGACTCTTTAGCTAATATATAGTTTATATCAAAATCAGATTTTTTAATTTCATCAAAACAATCTGTGTTATATTTTAAAGTATTTAACACAGATAGCAATATTGAATAGACACTAGAAAGTTCTACTGAATTTACTTCAATTTCAGATTCAAAAAACATGAACAAATTATGTAAAAGCTTATTGAAATTCATTGAGTCTACAATGAATTTAACTTTATTTGAATTCAAAAAAATCTTTTCTCTAATTTCATATGTATTAAAAAAGAAAATTTCAGATAACATCGAATCAATCTGCGAACTAATATTGTTGTAGTCTCCCCATTCTTTAGATGCTGATATATAACTATAATTTCCAATGCCAGGAAATAATGCATTTCCGTTCGATTTTAGGTATTTATAAATCTTTATGCCTCCATTTAGATACCCAAAAAGAATTTCCTCACCAATTATTGTTGTAGCAGTAATATAAAATGAATCTGGTATATTTTTAGAAACAACTTCTCCTGACTTTAAAGATACAATACTAATATAATTTTTCGTAATATCACTAGAATCATAATACTTTATATTCTCTATATATAAATTATCTTCTCGCATTATCAAAATTATACCTTTAGTATCGTTAACCACAAAACTAGGTCTATAATGATCTTTGTATTGTTCTAATTCTTTCTCTTTTTCTTTTTCATTTCTTTTACGTTCTTTTTCACGTTCATTTCGTTCATCATTGTATCTATTTCTTTCATTACTAACAAATACATATACCGTGAAAGAAATAGTTAATGCAGTCGCATAAAAAGCAAAATTTTCAACCAAAACATTGAATACTAACTTCAAAGGTTCTGGAGGGATTGTAGCCCCGTAATAAACGAAGTATCTAACCGTTTTAACTATAATAGGAAAAAAAAATATAAAAGTAATAAATAGGCCAACTCCCCAAGTGTTGAACTTAAAATCATCCTGTCTGTCTGTTATATTTCTCAAAATATTATCTCCTTTTTAAGATATATATGTAGAACGAAAAATATTTTGTAAGATAAAACTGCTATTTAATAAGTAGTTAAATATAAGAGAGAACTCTAATATTTTGATATATTATATTTTAAATACTCTCTAACCTTTTCTCCGTTCCTCAGGAATAAACGCATGAATTATCTTTTCATTTGAATCGCTTTTATTTTTTAAGTTAATATAAATTCTACGCCCTAAAATTAGTGATTCTTTTCTATACTCTTCAATTTCATAATAAACTTCTCTATCAGAATTTCCCTTATCATCTAAAAAATTTTTAACTATCTGTTCAAAATGTAACTGCCCAACAAAAGCTTTGGAATTTCGGTTTGCTTTTGGATCTTGAGGGGTTATATTTCTTTTGTTACCTTTGCTAAAAAAATTCTCTATTTTTTTCAATTTTTCTTGATTTTGAGTATTTTCTTCTAAAGGAACTAAATATTCTTTAAAACATTTTGGAATAAAATGTCCCCTATCTTTACCCTCTACTTTTTTACCCTTTTGTAATTCATAATTATCAAGTGCCTTATCAAAGTAATCTTCGGAAGGATTCTTACTGAGGTAGAGTTTCCAAACTATTGGATCGTCTAAAAAGAATGGTACTGTTTTATTTTTAAATTCAGAAACTCTATTTTTAAATTTATAATATTCTCCTTCATGACTATAATTAAATTCTAATTTATTTTGTTTTTTTTCAAAAAATTCATTCATTTCCTTTATTTCAATCATATCTTGTAGTATTGACTTTATTTCCATTTTTAATTTTATTAAAAAATTTATTATTCACTCTCTATCTTCTATAAACCATTCCATAACTTTATTTTATTAATTACATTATAAATTTGTTTTTCCAAATCTAGAACTAGTAAATCTTCTTTTTCTATTAACTTAGCAATTTCAATTGACTCAGATACCTTATTTCTAACATAATAATTACCTTGCTTTTTATTTTTACTGTTATTATTCAAGAATTCATCAATTTTTTCATATTGTCCTATTTGCTTATCTATCTTATATTTCTTTTTGAATATCTTTCTAGACAAATAGTTTTCAATTTCTTTACCTTTTGTTATCCAAACTATAGCCTGATTGTTATCAAACTCACGTTTTATTCTTTGTTTAGTCCTATTTATTTGTTTTTTTGAATCTGTTTTATCACTATCTATTACAATAATTGCATTGACATTAGCCCTAAATAACTGAATTAATTCAGACGAATCATTAACTTTTCCAGTTAAATGAGAAAGTAGTCTTCCCCCATAGAATAAAATTTGATAATGTATATTCTCTCTTAGAACTCCATTTGAGTATAATTCAATCCATCGATTTATATAGGATCTATCAGATGGACCTTCTACCCAGATAACAGCATTAGATTGTAATATATCACTTGCTCTAACACCTAAATTCACTAAAATATCACTATTTTCGATAAATGAAAGTGCAGAATTAGTCACTACAGTCTGATTCTCTTTTTTTATATGAGTAAGAGTTACATTAGCCTTCCCACTAAACATATTTATCGGTACAGTAGAATGAGTAGTTAAAAATATTAAAGTATCATTCTCTATTGACCATTGATAAAGAAAATCAAATAAATTCCTCTGAATTGCTGGGTGTAAATTGTTCTCTAACTCTTCAAAAATAAATATAAAGTCACTTACCGATTGTTCAAGATTGTAACCTGAAATTCCCCTAGTCTCTAAAAATAGTTTTATCAAAACCAACAAAACCGTCTTTAAACCACTACCAGAACTAGAAATTGGAATTTTACCATTTTCATTCACCAATAAAATTTCCCATTTAGGATCATCATAGTCATTAGTTCCAATTTCTTGGCACATAATTCTCTTAAAATGATTCTCGGGCTTCATAATGCGATTTAAAGCATTTAAGATATCATTTTCAACAACATCATTTGGTAAATTAAGAACATTCAAATATTGTCTCAGTAAATTGGTTGCTCCCGTCCCATCTTCCAAAACATCTATATTTCTACTTTGTATTTCAGGCAATAAATTTCTGTCAGCAGATAATTTAACTACTTTTAATCTTCTAAAATTATAAGACAAAAATCTATCTGCTAAATCTATGAATTTTTCTATCCTCTTATTTCTATTTAATTCCTCTGGCATTATATCTGAAATAGAAAATAATGCTATTTGTTCTTTACCTAGCATCCTGCGAGGTTGGAACTCATATGATATAGATTTCCCAATGTAATTCTTTCCAAATTTCCAATGGTTACCATCTATTGCCCCCCCATAAGAATTTTCATGGAAATGACTTCTTATACTATCTTCATCTAGGGAAAATCCAAAATTAATTCTAGTCTCTTCTGTGATTCCTTCAAATATAGCATCTCCTGACATCAATATTTCTATTGACTGTAACAACGTTGATTTACCTATATTATTTTGTCCTACCAATATATTTAAATTTTTTATTCTATCAAAGCCAACATAAGAATTTCCAATGTGCTTAAAATTTTTTATTTTTAATGATTTAATACGATTCATTAATACCTCGTTCTATAATTAAATTTAAAACTAAAATACATTGATTATTGTGTAAACTTTAAATATAACCACTTTCTAAACATTAGTCAGTAAACTAATACTATAAACTCAACTATATAATTTTAATAGTTTCTTACTATTAACTGTATCCTTTATCATAAAAATACTATCTAGCCCTCTCTCCATAATGCCCCATCAGGAAATAGCAACGCATCAGAAAAATAACTATAAACTCTAATTTCCTTAGGTTTACTATACGTAGAGCCAAATCTAAGCTGCATAAAATACCTTGGTAATTGTTCAAACGGAATTTCATCGTACTGCTTTGTCAAAATATCTTGCTTTAAATCATTGTTCTTCACCTTTTCAAATAGAGTTTTAATTGTTTGTCCTTTTGAAGGAAGAATATCTAGTCTCTGAGTAACTTCATTATATATAACTTCGCCCCAAGCTAAAACAAGATTTGCTTTTCTATCTTCATATGTTTTTCCTGTCCTTGTTAGCATATAATCTAATGCTGCTAAACATCCCGGGTAAGGATCCCCTCTAAATTGAGCATTAACTTTATATATTATTGTTTCTGTCCGTTCGGACCAAATAGTATTATCAAAGTACATCCCTTCTGACTGTATTGGAACTCCTTCTTTAACTCTGGATATATAGTCAATTACAGCACTAGATGGAACCGTTATAGTAGATGATATCGGAGATAAAGGAGTTCTTAAAGATTTCCTAGTATGTATTTTATTATGATACTCCTTTTGCATGAATAGTTTTCTATTACTTACATGATTTTGAGAAATTAAAGTTCCCTTCTTCTTATTTTGAAAAAATTGAATAATCTCATTTACACATTGAAACATTTCATCCATCTCATTATCAATAACAGGAACATCTGAATTTGTTCTTAATCCTTTATTAGCATTATTTATATCGGGTGAAGTCGGATTAGTACTATAATAACTAGGATAGTAATATAACAAAGCTGGTGCCTCTGGAAAAATATTAGATAATTTTTCTAACGCAAAGAATATTAGAGGATTAATTTCATCCCAATTTGAAGATGAATGCTTCTTTCTATAAACTAATGTAGCCTCTGGGTATATATAAATGGTAGGCACTCTATTCTCAACTGCTGCAGCAAGCCTTGCAAATCGTTGAAAAACATTATGTCCTGTACCAGCTTCCCTAGATATTTCTATCGATAAAATCGGTTCCCCGTTCAAATCAATAATTAAATCTGGAGAATCAAGATATTGAATATTTTTTATATGTGTTGGTAGCTTATGAAAAGATTTTGGTTTGCTCGCATCACTTTCTGGTAAATCCTTAAAAGATACATTCTCATGTCTAAGTAAAGTATTATTATATATAAATTTAGAAAAACCGTCTGTACTCCCCCATAAAACAAATTTATCCATTTTTTTCTCCTAAAATTTTTATTATTCCCTTAGCAATATTATAAGCTAACAATGGTGGTACAGCATTACCAGTTTGAACTCTTCCTTGAACAACTCCTCCCACAAAAACAAAGTCATCTGGGAAGCTTTGAATTCTGGCTCTTTCTCTTACCGATAACCCCCTATTTTGATCGGGGTGACCAAATTGAAACTGTGGTCTAATTCCACCGGCTAATTGTGTTGGACTTTGGATATCCCAAGACAATCTAATTCTTTGTTTATACTTTTCATACATAGGTTTACCAGGTATTGTTCTCTTTATTCTATCAATTGTACTCTCAGGATGTTTAGGGGACTTATGATTTTTCAGAGAATTATTAGCCACATTAGCTCTCATTTGTCTTTGATATTTATTTTGAGCTGGTTTCTCATAACATGTAATCTCCTCATCATTCCCTAATTTAGGCAAGTCACTTATGGCATCACGAATAGTTCTATGAGGATTTTCTAATGTTCCAAACAAAGGTTCTGGAAATTGAAATTCATTCTCTATATCATTCCTTATTCCAACAAAAATTAATCTTTTTCTAATTTGTGGAACACCATAATCAGCTGCATTAAGTAATTCTCTTTTTACCTTGTATCCTAAATTACCCGAAGAAGCTAGTGCTTCAGCTATAGCAATTTCAAATTCTCCATTTCCTAACGATCTCATTCCTGATACATTCTCAATTATTACAACTTTGGGATTATACAAATTTATAAATCTGATAACTTCTAGAAATAGGAAATTTCTCTCATCCTCTACATTCCTTTTTAAATTAGCTAACGAAAATCCTTGGCAAGGAACTCCTGCAGCAACTATATCAACGTTAAGATTATCTATTGCTTCACCGTATAACTCATTCGTAATTTTTCTTACATCTCCTAAGATAGTGGAGGTATAGGGATTATTTAACTCGTATGTTTTTAAAGCTTCAGTAAAAATATCAACACCTAAAATAGGTGTAATCATCCCTGTATCAGTCAACCCTTTTGATAAGCCTCCTGCACCACAACAAATATCAACTAAAGTATATTTCTCTTGTGCTTCTCTATTACTTTTTTTATTTAATTTAGGATCTTTATCCCAGTAATAACTACTCTTTTCAGTAAAACTTTTAACTTTTTCTTTGGAAATCATTTATACCCCCCATACATCATCTACTAATTTTTTATAGTTATCTTTAATTTTTATCTTTTCTTCTTTTGGTATTCCAATAAATGTCTTTAATTCTAGGACGTTCAAATTCAAATCCAATTTAATTTTAAAAGATTTTTCATACTCATTCAAATTCTTCTTCAAAAAATCTAATTTTTCAAAATCTTTTGGATAGTATCTATCCTTATTTTCAAAAATCCATAAATCTTTATCCCGCAGCGCAATTATATCTAAGTTTAATTTTGGAAAATTCCTATGTTCAGGTGACAATAACACACCAGTTCCTGACTGAGGATAATCAAATGCTTTAATTTCAAATCCGTTGCTAACAAGATCTTGAATAATTTTTTTCGTTACAAACTCTTCTTTCATACAATTACCTATTCTTAAAATAATTTAGTACAGTATCATTCTATCACTATTCTCAATAAATTACGATTAATAAACAATGTCTATACGTTGTTACTTGTAACAAAAAATCTTTGTGCATATTCTCATTGTAAATTAAACTATAAATAAGACTTATATAACTCTCCAACTCTTAAAAAATGGGTTTGGGGATTCCCCAAAATTCAAATCATCCCAAAAAGTACATACACTTTGTGTATACAAATTTTGGGATGGTTTTGGGAGTGTGTGTATACAGACTCTGAGCTCGCAAAGTCATATTATGATAAATCTTTCCTTCTCGATAAAATAATCCCAAAAATCAATTTGACTGTCATTTGTGTGTACAAATATTTTAAGAAGATATATAAAAAACGCTGCAAAAATTTTAACAGCGTTTCCTTATTTTAAAATTCTCATATGTCTTTCTTTTTTATGGTTAGCATCGTAGTATTCCAGCATCGCATGATACAAACGAGCCTTCGTTTTATCTTGTTGTTTAATCCCATGAAGAAATAATTCTGCTCGCTTTAATTTCAATATGTATTCGCATATCTGATCAAAATCCTTATCCATATTACTTTTGAAAATAAACATCTTTTTCCTCCATCACATCAACTATTTTTTGCATCAAAATAGACATATCCATTTTGTTTTCATAGCTTATTCTCCCAACTACAGTTGCAAGACGGGCTATAGAATTGATATTCTTTCCGACTTGTTCCAACTCTTCTGTTAAAGGAACTAAACCTTCAAAAGAGACTTTTTGGATGTTCAAATCTGTTCGTATTAATTTTTGTCTAGCAAACTCAGAAAAATTACGAATATTTTCCTTCCTCATACAATCATTTAATTTTTTATTTTCTTCTTCCGTCAAAAACACCTGTTTCAACACAGATTTTATTCTCATGGTCCTATCACCTCGTTTTCTTATTTAGTCGTTTTACAAGTTCTTTCACTTGTTTACTTGTCTTCTTTTCATATTCTATCATCAGCTCAACGCAGTAGTGAAATATCCTTACATTATCCAAATCCTCACTTTGTTCTGCTATTCTTTCTAACTGACGTAAGTTATTGATAATTCTTCTAACTTGAAATATAAAGTCATGATAAGATTCAAAATCAAATTGAAGATAAATAGGCGAGCTCTTAAATAACATTTTTCTGGCATAAGAGGAAAAACTTAGATGATTTGTCATTTCAATCAAGTTATTCACTATTTCATTTTGCTCCTCAGTGATGTAACATTTCTTTAGAACAGTCCTATATCTACTCATTTATCATATACTTCTTTCGGGCATTTTCATGGGCAATAGCTTTGCACTCCAGCATACGTTCCTGCTTTAAATTCTCCATAGACTTAAATAAATACGCCAAAGGAGACGTCGCATCCTCAGGAATCCGTTCAATCATGCTAATGACTTCATCACTAGTTACATACCCACTAGCCAAATACTCGCCTATCTTCATCTTCTGAGCATGTGTTAAAGTGTAATTGTTAGGATACAAAAATCTATCATTGTACTTATAAGAAATGGATTCTAACAAAGAATAATATTTGGGTGGAATATAAGTTTCAGGCTTTCTAGAACTATTATCCAGTATATTCTCAATCTCTTTCTTATTCTTACTCTTGTTCTTAATCTCTTGCGTTACATTATCATTTTCATCCGTTACTGTAACGTTACAGTCTAAAACGAGTTGTGGCTCGCCTGTAATTAGTGCTTTTTGTTTTTGTCTATGACGAGCAACACGTTGCCTAGTTTGTTTTCTAATCTTTTCTAGTCCATCTATATTCTGATGTTTCTCCCATTTTGGAATGGTAATAGCGCCATCTATGATTTCTATCATGCCAAATTCTTCAAACATGCTGAGAGCTAATTTTACAGATGTAGCCTTTCGTCTAAACACTGTTGAAAGCATCTCTTCTGTGTAATAAACCTTGTTCCCTAGACTTAATATACCACTATTATTTTGCTTTCCTGCAAGTACCAGAATTTTGAACCATATTACAATAAGGGTATCTCCTTCTGGCATTGATTCTATTAATTGAATTTTTTCATCATCAAATATATCTGTTGTTATCTTGATCCACTGAACACCATTCATGCGAGTACCTATCTTTCATATTGCTTCAACCATCTTGTTACTGCTCTTTTATCGTATAAAGTCACTCCATCAATCACCATGGTTGGCATTCCTTCTTTCGTCCATTTTTGAATTGTAGTCGTAGATACGTCTAACCACCTAGATAGACCTGACATACGAACCATAGGTTTATAAAGTTCTTTATCTTCAAATACTCTTGCCACAGCATTTGAAATCATCTCATCATAGTGAGCACGTAATTGCTTCTCTAATTCTTTAGGAAGCTGGACAACTAAAGTAGTTTCCGACATAAATTAACACCTCATTTCTAAATTAAATAAGCTCCGAAACCATTTAATTTGTTATTCATTTTGAATTATATATCCTTTTTGAATTTTTGTCAAGCTTTTTTATTCAAAAAGAATAAAATGTGTTATAATGATAAAAAGGAGGTTCTTATGACCAATCATATTACTAAACTAATAGAAGATAGCGGAAAAAAGTTGACAGAAATTAGCGAAGCTACAGATATAGCCTATCCTACACTTTCTGGATACAATCAGGGGATCCGCAAACCTAAAAAAGATAATGCGGAAAAATTAGCAAAATACTTTAATGTTTCCGTCGCTTACATTATGGGACTTGATAGCAACCCACACGCTCCATCAAATCTTAAAATTGTTACAGATAGTTTCAAAACATCTAAAATTGGTTCTGTGACACCTTTTAAAAGCGATATGGAGAAGTTAAAGAAAAGTATCGAATTTGGCGAAAGGGCATTAACACTACCACTTGATGATAGTTTTTCAGATGAATTTCGTCATATATTCTCAGAATACCTAGCTGATAAAAACAAACGTTTTATGTCTGAGTTTATAGACTATATGAATCACCAAAATAAAGATTCTAAAGTTTGGCAGAGCTGGATTAAAACAGACGAATACGCTATCCGCCAAGAAGATAGAAAAAATAGATAGACAGTCATTTCTCAATTACATAAGCTCCGAAAACTTAGATACGGAGAAAAAATGTCTATACATAAATACAAAACAAAAAAAGGAATCCTTTACTATGTCAGCTTTTACATTGGCTTAGATGCTTATGGAAAGAAAAAAAGGCACTTAAAGAGAGGATTCAAAACCAAAAAAGAGGCAAAATTGTACGAAGCTCGTTTAGAAGCTGGTGTCGTTGCCCCCACAGTAAATACCGACAAACCTAACCCCAAAATCACTTATAAAGAACTTTATCAAGAATGGTTTAAGGCCTATGTTGGTACCGTTGAAGAAACAACTTCTTCTCAAACAAAGAATATCTATCGAATACATATTCTACCAGTATTTGGCTATAAATTTATTGATCAAATTAGTCCTTTAGACTGTCAAAATTTTATTACACAAAAATCTCAGACTTTCAAAAATATCAAACAGATAAAATCCTATACCTCAAAAATTTTTGATTTTGCAATCAACATGAACTACATTGATCGAAACCCAATGAAGAATGTTATCATACCTAAAATCAAAAAGACAAGATCAGATAATTTTTGGTCACTGGAGGAATTGCATCATTTCCTTGATATAGTGAAAGAAACTGAGCCATTTAAACATTTTGCTCTATTTAGACTTCTTGCATTTAGTGGACTACGAAAAGGGGAGTTATACGCTTTAAAATGGGCTGATATTAGCTTTGACAGCAATCTATTGAACATAGATAAAAGTCTAGGAAGAATTGATGGTAAAGCGATTGAAAAGAGCACAAAGAATGAATCTTCAGTTCGTACAATCTATCTTGATGATGAGACAATCGATATTATTAAGCAATGGAAAAATTTCTATCTGAAAGAACAATCTCAGTTTCCTCTTACAAAGCTGAATATTAGTAACGAATATATGTTCTCTTACATATCAAGTAATGACAAAATTGAACCTTTGCATGCTGATTACATTAATAACGTACTGAATCGAATTATTAAAAAGCATAAATTAAAACCAATTAGCCCACATGGGTTTAGACATACACATGCAACACTTATGTCTGAAATTGGAATCGATCCTTCTAATACATCAAAACGTCTCGGTCATGCAAGCAGTCAGATGACATTAGATGTCTATACTCACACCACGAAAACTGGTGAGAAAAACTCTATTGACAAATTTGCAGATTATCTCAATAAAGCAAAATAGAATTATGATTTTTAAAATTTTGAAGAGGTTATCAGAAGGTTATCACAAAGCTATTCTAGCTCAAAAATCGACAAAAAAGCACTTTGCAAAATCTTTGCAAAGTGCTTTGAAACGTTGATATAATCGTATTGATTAACGTTTTGAGAATTGTGATGCTTTACGAGCTTTCTTAAGACCTGGTTTCTTACGTTCAACTTTACGTGAGTCACGTGTAAGAAGTCCTGCGCGTTTCAATGAATCGCGGAAGTCTGGGTCTACTTGAAGAAGGGCACGAGCGATACCATGACGGATAGCTCCTGATTGACCAGCGTATCCACCACCTACAACGTTAACGAAAACGTCGTATGAACCTGCAGTTGAAGTAACTGCGAATGGTTGGTTGATTACAAGACGAAGGTCAGCGTGTGGGATGTACTCTTCAACATCTTTTTTGTTAACAGTGATTTTACCAGTTCCTGGAACAAGGCGAACGCGTGCAACAGCGTTTTTACGACGTCCAGTACCTGCATATTGTGCTTGTGACATACTTTATTGTTCCTTTCCTTAGATAAGTCCTGAAATATCAAGAACTTCTGGTTGTTGTGCAGCGTGAGTGTGCTCAGCTCCAACAAATACTTTCAACTTCATACCTTGAGCGCGTCCAAGAGTATTGTGTGGAAGCATACCTTTAACTGATTTCTCGATCAAACGTACTGCATTTTTAGAACGAAGTTCACCTGCAGAGATTTGTTTCAATCCACCTGGGTGGTTTGAGTGAGTGTAGTAGATTTTATCAGTTGCTTTTTTACCAGTTAATTTAACTTTTTCAGCATTGATAACAATCACAAAGTCACCTGTATCAGTGTGTGGTGTAAATGTTGGTTTGTTTTTTCCGCGAAGTACGCTAGCAACTACTGCAGAAAGACGTCCAAGTGGTACATCAGTTGCGTCAACTACGTACCATTTACGTTCAACTTGGCCTGGTTTAGCCATAAATGTTGTTTTGTTCATGATTTCTCCTATATATAGTTCGATTTTTGTTTACGGTGATGGGTGTTCCTTCCCATCGAAAAGTATTTGGAAGGTTCCGGGGCCTTTCAAATGGGGTAAACAATACCGCCTACTATAATACCAAATTTCACCCCTAAAAGTCAATAGATATGAAAAATATTTTTCTAAATTCCACTCTTTTTGTCTCTAAAAAACCTCGCTTTCGCGAGGCTCTTCTATTTATAAGATAAGGCACGTCTAAAGGTTTTCCAAATCCCTAAATCATCCGTTTGAAGGACTAGGCTGGCATACATGCGTCCGATAAATCCTGTTGCTGTTACTGCAAAAGCAATCGTAATCGCAAGTGAAATCCATGCTTCTACTCCCCCTGCATAGCCATTAATGGTTCTAAATGGCATAAAGAAGGTCGAAATAAAGGGAATATAAGAACCAATCTTCAAGATGAGATTGTCACCAGCTGCACCTAGAGCTGTCACTCCAAAAAAACCACCCATAATCAAAATCATCAAAGGCGACAGGGCTTTCCCTGAGTCCTCAGGACGAGAAACCATAGATCCTAGAAAGGCTGCCAAGACTACATACATAAAGAGACTGACCAAAATAAAGAACAATGTATTCAGTGAGAAAGCATCTCCCAAGTGATCCAAAACACCAGACTGAGCCAAGAATGGCAAATCTTTAAAGAGCAAAATGGCTGCCAGACCACCTACAACATAAATCCCGATATGCGTTAAAATCACCAGAAACAGAGCCATCATACGCGCATAGAAATAGTGACTAGCCCTTATGCTAGAAAAGACGACTTCCATAATTTTGGTGCCTTTTTCACTAGCAACTTCCTGAGCTGTTACACCCGCATAGGTAATCAGGATCATATAAAGAAAGAATCCTAAGGCGCCTGCTGCCATTGTTTGAATAAACTTTTTATTTTCCTTGGCTTCATCAATCTTTTCTGTGAATTGAATTGTCTGCGCTAAGCGTTTTTCCTGCTCTTGAGACAAGGAGGCCGTTGAACGATTAAGTTGATTTTGCAATTCATTGAGTGTACCTGTAACTGCAAATTTAATTCCATTTTCAAGCGATGTTTCGCCATGATAAACTGCCTTTAGAACACTATCTTCTTGATCAATAGTCAAATAGCCTTTTAATTTTTCATCTTTAATCGCTTCTTTTGCACTTGCTTCGTCTTTATAGTCAAAGTTAACACCATTTACATTCTTCAGTCCTTCTGCTACAGACGGCACTGTTGTCACTACTGCCACTTTATCATTTTTAGCCATTGAGGAGCCTTGGAGATAGGCAATTCCTACAGAGATTCCTAAAAAGAGGAACGGCGAAATCACCATAAAGAAGAAACTCCACGATTTGACATGTCGAAGATAGGTTTCCTTGATTACAACCCACATATTTCTCATACTTCCACCCCTGATTCTAGTTTAAAGATTTCATCGATTGTTGGCGCTTGCTGGTCAAAGGTTGCGATATATTGCCCCTGAGTCAAGATTGGGAAGAGTTCTCTTCCGGCACTCTCGTCCTCCAAGATCAATTTCCAACTGCCTTGTTTGGTCAAGCTCACCTGCTTGACATGAGGAAGGTTTTCCAATTCTTCCTTACTTCGCTCACTTGAAACAAAGAGACGCGTTTTCCCGTATTGATTGCGGACATCCTGAACTGGTCCATGCAAGACCACACGGCCATCTCGGATCATGAGAATATCGTCACAAAGCTCCTCGACGTTGGTCATGACATGATCAGAAAAGATAATGGTTGCTCCACGCTCTTTTTCCTGAAAAATGACTTGCTTGAGCAATTCAGTATTAACTGGGTCCAAGCCACTGAAAGGCTCATCCAAGATAATCAAGTCTGGTTCATGAATCAGAGTAATGATGAGCTGAATCTTCTGCTGATTTCCTTTTGACAGACTCTTGATTTTATCTGTCAGCTTCCCTTTCACTTCCAACCTCTTCATCCATTGAGGGAGTTTTTCCTTGACCTCCTTGGCATCCATGCCTTTTAGAGTCGCCAAGTAGCGAACTTGTTCAAGAACTGTCAATTTAGGCATGAGACTGCGTTCTTCAGGAAGATAGCCAATCCGAGCGTAGGTCTCCTGACGAATATCCTGACCATCTAGACTGATTTCTCCTTGGTATTCTAAAAACTTCAAAATACTGTGGAAAATCGTTGTTTTCCCAGCACCGTTTTTCCCGACTAATCCCAAAATACGACCTGGTCGCGCTTGAAAGTCAATACCAAACAAAACTTGCTTGGATCCAAAACTTTTCTCTAGACTTCTTACTTCTAGCATCTTTCACCTCCGAAATGTCTTGCACTCATTATACTCCTTTTTGATAGCCTTTACAATGGTTTCTGTCCTTTTTTATAAGACTATTGCTGTGTAAAATATGGCCTGGAGCACTTTTATACTCAATGAAAATCAAAGAGCAAACTAGGAAGCTAGCCGTAGGCTGTACTTGAGTACGGCAAGGCGAAGCTGACGTGGTTTGAATTTGATTTTCGAAGAGTATTAGTGATAAATCCATTATACAGTAGCAAACTCGATTTATCACTTCCGCTCCTCAACTGTCTATTTTTGATCCTGAATTGTTATGTGAGCAACTCCTTTATTCCAAATAGCTTTTCCCTAAAAATCATTACATCATATGTTATCATTTGTCAAAAATAAAAATCCTATTTATTTACTTTGACATAAAACATCATCAAATAGCAACTATTATCAATTAAAACATTACTTAACAACTATCGTCCTCTATATGACTACCATCTTTGAAGAATTACCTATCTCTATATGAATAGTCATCCCTAAACCTAAAAATTTTTTGAAATTGAGTTGGCCTAAACCTCTCATTACCTCATGAAATTCCATGAAATTTAGGATTTAGATTCACTACTCAATTTACCTGTATCAAAAATCTCCTAGCAGGCTTTCCTGCTAGGAGATTTTCTTGTGAGAGGTACTTGTTTAAGCTTTGAAAATCGGACTTATCATCTGATAATTATCAAATAATCTACCAATTAAGCTTCTTCGTCTTCTTTACGACGACGGCCTGCAAGACCGAGACCAAGTAATGCACTTGCAGCTGCTGCTACCATAGCTACAGTAGAATTTACTGTACCTGTATTTGGCAATTCTTTAGCCGCTTTACGCGCATTTGCTTGTGCTGATACTGTTTGGCTAGCATTAGCTGCTGCTTGAGTAGTAGCTGGAGCTACAGCTGGTGTTTGAGCAGATTGATCGTTAGCTGTATTTGCATGATTCGTTGATGGAGCAACTTTCGCCATGAAGTCTTCGATACGTTTAACCATTGCATCCACTTCTGCTTGACTTGCGTCTGCATTAGCAAATACTTTCTTAGCATCTGCTGATAATGCATTCGCTTCTTTTGCAGTTTCTGCATCAAGCTTAGCTGATTCTTTAATGATCAATTCATCTAATTGATGGATAGCACCTTCTAACTTAGCTTTATTAACTTTGGCTTCAGTGTTATTAGCTCCGTTATTTGCTCCATTTCCTTCATTTCCATGATTTTGTGAAACAATAACTTCAACAGGTACGTTAATTTCTTCTACGCTTCCATCTGCTAATTTAACTGTTACTTTAGCCATCACTGTACCTAATGCTGATGTTGTAGGTTTTTCAACCTTAACAATTTCTACACCGCTTGGTAAGTTTAGTTTTGATAAAACATCTTTATCCGTTAAAGATTCACCTTGCTTAACAGTTACAGAACCATTTACAAACAATTTTGATAAATCATATTCTTCTTGCTCACGAATAACTGCTGAAATACGGTAAACAAAGTTACGAATCGCTTGGTCTACATCTGCTTCTGTGGCTGCTTTTTGAATCGCTTCAATTGCTTCCTTAGCTTTGTTGACTACTTGTGCTTTTGCCGCTGCTTTTTCTGCTTCTGTTAAATCAGTTGCATTTTCAAGTTCAGCTAATTTCTTAGCTAATTCAGCTTCTACTTCTGCTTTGGCTTTAGCCTTGTAATCTGTTGTTGCTGGTGCTACTTTAGCGATTTCTGCTTTTCCTGCTTCTTTCGCTGCTTCTACTTCTGCTTCCGTTGTAGCTTTTTCTATTGCTTCGATTGCTTTCTTAGCTTCAGCTGCTACTTGTGCTTTTGCCGCTGCTTTTTCTGCATCTGAAAGTTTGTCGTTGGCATCGATCGCTGCTTCTTTGGCTTTTGCTGCTTTTTCGATTTCCGCTTTCGCTGCTGATTTTCCTACTTCTACCGCTGGTGCTGGTGTTACTTTAGCGATTTCTGCTTTTCCTTCAGCC